>JAFGSU010000068.1 GCA_016934435.1 Candidatus Zhuqueibacterota bacterium
GCAATTACATCGGCGCCGACTGCACCGGTATGATCAAACTGGGTAATATTATGAGCGGCATCGATATTCATGCCGGTGCGCGGGGAAACCGGATCGGCGGACCAACGGCAGGTGAACGAAATATCATCTCCGGCAACGAAGGCGACGGCGTGGCCATCAGCGGCGAAGGCACGGACGGCAATCGGGTGCTGGGCAATTATATCGGCACCGATGTCACCGGTGATGCTCCTCTAGGAAATGTGATGAATGGCGTGGCTGTGTATGGCCGGGCAAAAGCCAACCTCATCGGCGGGTATTCCCCCAATGAGAGTAATGTCATCTCCGCCAACGGATCGTACGGCGTCATCATCGAACACGACGATACCAATAAAAACCGGGTGGCGGGCAATCTCATCGGCACCAATCAGGATGGGACGGTTGCTCTGGGGAATGCCAGAGACGGTGTTTTTATTACCAACCGGGGGCTCTCCAATCAGGTTGGTCCGAACAATATCATCAGTGGCAATAAGGAGAACGGCATCCGCATTCAGAATCAGGGCACCGATTCCACGATCATTCGAGGCAATTGGATCGGCCTGGATATTACCGGTCAGGACACCCTGCCCAATGGCAGGGATGGCCTCAAGATCGAATTTTTTCCCCGGCACACGGTAATCGGCGGACCAACGGTGGCGGATCGCAATGTGATAGCGGGCAATACATTCAATGGGATTCGGATTTATTTCGATTCTACCGGTTATACGCACTGTATAAATAATTATATCGGCACCGACACCAGCGGCACCCGGGCACTGGGGAATAAAAAAAGCGGTATCGAAGTGTCCGGTGTACATTATCTCTTTCAGAATAATTTAATTTCCGCAAACCAGCAAAATGGAATGTTGATAAAGAATGCGAAGGATATCCTCGTTAAGGAAAATAAAATCGGCGTTAAAGCCGATGGGATGCAGGCGCTCGGCAATTTGATGACGGGGATACGAATAGAAGAAAATGGCAGAGATGTTATCATCGGACCGGAGAATCATATCTGTTATAATGGTTGGGATGGGATAGAGCTGGTAGATTCAACTACTGCGAAAATCACCATCACGCAAAACACCATTGCCGGCAATGGCTACAAAGGCATCAGACTCTCTAATGGGGCCAATAATCGAATCACGACGCCGGTCATTTTAGCCGGAGATCCCATTTACGGCACCGCTCCGCCCGACAGCCGGATAGAAATTTTCGCCGACTCATCCGATCAGGGCAGATATTACCTGGGCGAGACGATGGCCGACGCTTCCGGGGAGTGGATTTGGGCGACTACCGGCTCACCCTATCTGCGCGGACTCTATATAACAGTCACCGCCACGGATTTGCAGGGCAATACGTCGGAATTTTCCAACAAAGTGGTTTTTACCGACGTAGCGGACCGCGAGCCGGATGTTCCTTCAACTTATTTCATCGCACAAAACCGCCCTAATCCTTTCAATCCCGAAACAGAGATCGATTATCAAGTCGCGGCGGCCTGTCATGTTTCGCTCAAAATCTATAATATGCTCGGACAGGTTGTGCGCACCCTGGTGCAGGGTGAAAAGCCGGCCGGTTTTTACACCGTGATCTGGGACGGCAGGGATGAGGTCGGCCATGGTGTGGCCGGAGGCGTCTATTTTTACCGCTTCGAGGCGGCGGATTTTGTTCGAATTCGCAAGATGGTGGTGATCCGGTGATTTTAATGGCCGTCGTCTATTCAATTTTTAAAATTTACGGATTGCATAATTTTTACTATGGGACCTGAGCATATGATTGGCAGGAGAATATCACATTATAAGCTTGTAAAAGAATTAGGAAGAGGCGGGATGGGTGAAGTATATTTAGCTGAAGATCTAAAGCTGGAACGCAACGTCGCCTTGAAATTCCTGCCATCTCATCTGACAAAGGATGACATCGATCTGAAGCGGTTTGTACAGGAAGCCAGAGCTGCGGCCGCGCTGAACCATCCAAATGTGTGCACCATCCATGAGATTAATAATGAAGGTGAAAATCCTTTCATTGTAATGGAGTATGTGGAGGGGAATACGCTACGCCATCAGATCAGCCGGGGTGATGTCATTTCATTCCTGCCCACACAGGATGTAATCCATATCACCCTGCAGATTACAGAAGCTTTAAAGGCAGCCCATGAAAAGGGTATCATTCACCGGGATATTAAACCCGACAACATTATGCTCACACCCGAGGGCCGGGTCAAGGTCATGGATTTCGGGCTGGCCAGACTGGACAGGCAGTCAAGACTCACGAAGACAGGATCAACAATGGGGACAGTGGCTTATATGTCACCGGAACAGGTAAAAGGGGAAACGGTTGATCACAGGACCGACATCTGGTCGCTGGGAGTGGTGTTGTATGAAATGGCGACTGGACAGCTGCCATTTCGAGGAGATTATGATCAGGCCGTCATTTATGCGATCCTGAATGAAGAACCGGCCCATCTGCAGCTAAACAAGGACCACATAAACAAGCATTTGGAAGAAATAATAACAAAGGCATTAAAAAAGAATCCGGACGACCGATATCGGACCATGACTGCCCTACGATCTGATCTGGAGAAAATCGAGAATCAATTAGCAAAGCAAACAGGCGGAACAAACAAGATGAACAAAGCGCCTAAACCATCTCTGGCCGTGTTGCCATTTGTAAACATGAGTGCGGACCCGGGAAATGAGTATTTCAGTGATGGATTGACAGAAGAGCTTATTAACGCCCTGACAAAGCTGAAAGACTTTCGTGTGGTAGCCAGAACCTCGGCCTTTGCCTTTAAAGGGAAACAGGCTGACATTCGTGATATCGGCAATCAGCTGGGTGTGCAGCAGGTGCTTGAGGGAAGCGTGCGCAAATTCGGCAATCGTATCCGAATTACTGCTCAATTAATCGCTATTGAAGATGGATGTCATCTCTGGTCTGAGACATACGATCGCGACCTGGAGGATGTTTTTGTTATACAGGATGAGATCTCCGCAGAAATCGCGGCAAAACTCCAATCTGAATTCATTGAATCCGCTCGAAAAGTGCACGAGGATATGCGACCTGATTTAGAGACGTATGAACTCTATTTGAAGGGGCGTTATTATTTCAATAAATTTTCTCCTGAATGGATACTTGGAGCCCAGCAAACCTTTCTGAAAGCTATCGCTTTAGACCCTACTTTTGCGCCGACGCATGCCGGCCTGGCCGATACCTATGTGATTCTCACCAATCCGATTGGCCTGCTTGATGGCAGGGAGGCATTGCCTAAAGCAAGAGCTGCCGCAGAGGAAGCGCTCAGATTGGATCCCAATCTGTCCGAAGCCTATGCCGCCCTTGGATCTGTGGCCACGTATCTCGATTGGGATAGTAAGAAAGCACAGGCCTTTTTTGAAAAGGCGATCGAACTCAATCCCGATAATGTAATTTCACGGCTCTGGTATGAACTTGCACTTTCACTTTTAGATCAGAATTTTGATAAAGCTTTGGATCACATGAATTACGCACTTAAAATTGATCCTTTAAACCTGCTGATATTGCTGCGTACGGGTTATCTTAATATGTACAAATATGAATATGACACCGCCATTCAGTATTTTAAGAGAATTATAAGTATCGAGCCGGAGATTGTATCCGGTCATCACGGCCTTTTAGATGTATACGGACTGAAAGGTGAGTATGAGCTGGCTTACGCCGAAGGAGAATTAGTGCGAAAATTGGCGAATGATGCTCCTCCTATGCTGGCGGTGCTCGGTCTATACTACGCCCGGGGAGGTAAGCGAAAAGAGGCGGAAGATATCCTGTCATCGCTGTTAAAACGGTACGAGTCAGAGCCAATTTCTCCTTTCTGGATAGGCGTCATTTACATGGGGCTTGAGCAGTATAAAGAGATGTACGCTTGGTACAATACCGCTTTTGAGAAACGCGACAGCAACCTGCTTTATACATTCGCGCCACCGTTCGATCCGATTCGTGGAGATACTAAATTTAAAGCGCTAAGGGAAAAGATGGGATTTAAAGCATGATTGGCAAAACGATTTCTCATTAAAAGACTCTCGAAAAACTGGGTGAAGGCTGTGAATGTTTTTCCAGGATTTGTACTTAAGATATTTAAATCAGGAGATCATTAAATGGTAAAAAAACACATTCGCTATTTCGGTTTTCTTTTCATGTTTTCATATCTTATTATCACATGTAGTGAAAATCCAAACGTTGCCGTTTCTGAGTTTGGAAAATACCGGGGATTTTCTGAAGAAAAATACGACAGTTGGCAACGCACTTCGCAATACCTCACTATGGACGATGGCGTTAAACTGGCAATGGATATAATCCGACCCGTTAAAAATAATCAGGTTGTTTCGGACGCACTGCCGGTTGTCTGGGCTTACTATCGCTATCACCGCGCTGTGGAACGAGATGGCAAAATTCTCTCGCTGGTAGATCGGCTGCCGTCCTTGCAAACGCTGATCAAACACGGTTATGTGATTGTCGTCGCGGATGCCAGGGGAACAGGAGCCTCCTATGGCTATGAGAGCAAGGGTGCCAACACACTTCAGGAAGCGCAGCACACCTATCAGATTACTGAATGGATTGCTTCACAGGCATGGTGTGATGGCAATGTGGGCATGTTCGGACATTCCTACTCAGGAAATATGCAGTTTTTAGCCGCCGCTCAGGCACCGTCCCATCTGAAAGCAGTTTTCCCATCAGGGCCGACATTTGATCTCTATGAGATTATTTACCCTGGTGGTATATTCTCTGAAAATATTGCCAAATCGATCAGGAACTCAGTGCATTACTGGGATATCGAGGCAGATACTGTTCCGGTAGATAGCGACTCGAATGCACTGCTGTTAAAAAAAGCAAGATCAGAACACCGGAATAATGCGGATCCATTTGAATTTTTCAGGGCACTGCCTTACCGGGATAGTCGGTACAAAGAGTATACATTTTGGCTCCAGGGCAATCCTATGGTTTATCTATCAGCCTGCAACGTTTCCCGTATACCGGTTTATCAATGGATTGGCTGGAAGGACTTTTTGATAAAGGATGCGTTGCAATGGTTTGTTAATTTAGATGGCCCCCAGAAATTATCAATTGGCTGGTGGTCGCACAACATCACAAGTTCATACAAGCTTTTAAGCATTGAACAATTACGGTGGTTTGATTACTGGTTAAAGGGCATTCAAAACGGTATTATGGATGAGCCGCCCATTCACTATATTTGGATTGATGATCCGGATTCCACTATTTGGCATCAGGCACAGACATGGCCCCTTCCGGAAGCCGAATCAAAAGACTATTACTTTTTCCGGCAGGCATCAGCCGATGGTCAAGCCGGGTATCACGGGCTGCTTTCTGCCAATAAAGGGCTGAAGGAAGATGAGCGACAAAACATCCGCTTCCCTGCCTCCGGAGAATTAACATTCACCACACCGCCGCTGGAGAAGAACCTGTTTGTGATAGGGCATCCGGTTGTTACGCTGAATCTCACCACTACGGCAAGGGATGTTGATTTGTACGTCTCTCTGCAGGATGTGGATGATTCCGATAGCCTCCATCAAGTTTCAAAGGGAGTCCTTCGCGCTTCACACCGGAAAGAATCAGAGCCGCCTTTTGATAACATGGGCCTGCCGTTCTATCGCCATTTCAAGGAGGATGTTTCACCTGTTCCCACGGGCCAGCCGGTGAAACTTACATTCGATCTACTGCCGACCGCGAAAGTGATTCAGAGAGGGCAACACATTCGCGTAACAGTCGCCTGTGCCAATGCCGTATGGGGTGAATTGACCGAAGAGACTCCGGCGCCTGTTGTCATGCTTCATCAAAACAGCCAAATGCAATCTGGAATAAGTCTACCCATTTTAAAAGAACGATGATCATTATTCACATGAGAGCGCTGTTTCGGGAAGATTTATTCGGAAGGCTCATGTATACTTCAGATGGGTATATGTCAGTATTAATCATGAAACCGGATCGACCACCATTTAAATCAGGTGATGTCTTAAATGGGACGTCTGAAGAAATGGATCACATATATCACGAGATACCGAATTTTTTTCCGATTGAATATGATAATTATGTCTCTGCTTTGCCTGAACCGAAAAAGGTGCCAACGCCTGGTTTCCTTTATAAATGGTCGTTATGATATGTACTGTCCACCTGTAACGGCATATCGTTTACACAAAATGCTTCCTAACTCACAACTTATACTCGTTGAAAGAGCTGGTCATTGGATGGGGGAAAAACCAATTGAGAAAGAATTAATTAAAGCGATACAAACCTTGGAATGAATATGAGCATTATCTATATAATGCAATTGAATACTGCGTTGAAATCCTGGAAAAAGCGCACCGGGAAGCAAAAAAAAATTAAAAGCTCATTTTGATAAGAAACTAGGATTTGTTAAACATGATTGGTAAAAACATTTCCCACTATAGAATCCTTGAAAAACTCGGTGAAGGCGGCATGGGTGAGGTATA
>JAFGSU010000069.1 GCA_016934435.1 Candidatus Zhuqueibacterota bacterium
ACGCGCCAAGATCATCCATGCCGAAGGCGAATTCCAGGCTTCTCAAACATTGGCCAATGCGGCAAAGATCATCGCCACCTATCCTCAGGCGTTACAGTTACGCTATCTGCAAACCCTCAGTGAGATTGCAACCGAGAATAACTCGACCATCATCTTTCCGTTACCAATGGATGTGGTTACCCCGCTGATCAAAAAACTATCAGGCGGGCGCAGGTAAGTGTAGAAGAGGAAAAAGGACTCGAAAAGCAACGGATGATAATCACAATCGCTCGCATGTATCATAAGGCTTCATGTGCAATGCTTCTGCTGGTCCTTTTTGTCGTAAACGGGCAGAGTCAGAACTTGTATCTGGAACGTACCATTCTGTCGGAACAGATTGCGGGAAGTCGCGCCGCTGCCATGGGCGGCGCCTTCACCGCGCTGGCGGAGGACGCAACGGCTCTGGCATGGAATCCGGCCGGACTGTCGCAAAGTTCTCGCTTCGGTGTGGTCGCCACCGGTACGATCTATTTCACCAATGTTTCCGTGACTCTGCCAACTACGCTGTCGTCTCAAAAATATCGCATCGATTCCGAGGGTACTTTTGACATGCATTTTGTGGGGATTTGCCTGCCCATCAAGCGCAAACAACCCAATGTGGTGGCAGCAATATCCCTGCAAAATCTTGTCCCTTTACAGGACCGCACGCTGATTGTACTCAAAGATTTGAAAGCCGGTTGGTCCAATGTGAGTGAAATGCAGCGCGACGGCAATCTCTATGCTTTGAACGCCGGGATTGCCATGAACGTTCTACCCGGCCTATCCTTCGGCGTGACCTTTGCAGCGCTCTTTGGCCGGCAACAAACGGATTCCACCAATACCTATGAATGGGATACGTTTGAACGCTCCAGCTATTTTAGACAAAAAAATGATTTTTCCGGTAATCTCGTACGACTTGGTCTTTTATGGCAGGCTCACCAACAATTTACCCTGGGCAGTTGTATAACATTGCCGCATCGTATTAAACTGACCCAACGCCAGGCCGGCGATCCTGTCGCTTCAACCATGAGCGATAGTACGAATATCAGCCTGTCGAAACCCATTCGTCTCACCGCCGGAGCCTGCTGGCGATTGTCTAAAGATTTCCTGCTGACGTTTGATTATCATTACCAACCATGGCAGGAGGCTTTCTTGAGCCAATCGCAACGTACCATTTACAGCCATTTTGCCAATGCCCATTCATTTCATATGGGCTCTGAATTTACTTACGAAACTTCTTATTATACGTTTGCCTGGAGATTGGGATTTTTCACTCATCCGGAACAGTTATTTGAAGCGGAGGAGGATCGAAGGGGCGATCAAATTACATCCCATTTTTATACGACAGGTCTCGGTATACAAACCAAATATTTTGCTTTTGATCTGTCTCTGAGTTATCAGAATTTGCAATATAAAGCGCCAACCCTGGTCGAGGACGCAGACCTGGCTGATATCAGTGAGAATAATTATCGCGTTCATTTTGGCATGCAAATCTATTTTTAAAAGAATTTTGAGTATGGGCGATCGTATTTTAATCGGTCCGGCCGGCTGGCACTATCAGGATTGGCATGGCACGGTGTATCCGGGCAAAAAGGGCAGAGATTTTAGTGAACTATCCTATATCAGCGAATATTTTAATACGGTTGAACTCAATGCTTCGTTTTATCGCATTCCGAACAGGCAATCGGTCATCAGATGGATCAAGCAGGTATCTCAAAGGCCGTCTTTTCAATTCTCGGTAAAATTGCACCAGCAGTTTACCCATGATCGCAGCACTATTGATCTGGAACAGGTGCGCGCGTTTTCAGAACCTCTGCAGCCTCTTTTAGAACAGGATAGACTGGCCACGGTATTGGTGCAGTTCCCGTGGAGCTTGAAAAAAAATAGGGAGACGCTGGGTTACCTTAGCGCCCTGGCGAGAGCATTTGCCTCACTGCCGCTGCATTTTGAGTTCCGTCACAACAGCTGGATGTGCGAAGAAACCCTGGCCTTTTGTCGAGAAATCGGCGCCGGAATTGTCAATATCGACCAACCGGTCATCGGTCAATCCATCCCGCCAAGCGCAGAACTCACTTCTCCTGTCGCTTATGTGCGGTTACATGGTCGCAATTATCAGAACTGGTTTCGAGAAGGAGCCGGCCGGGATGCTCGTTACGATTATTTGTATAATTCCAAGGAGCTAGAAGAGTGGGCGATGCGCATTCGCGATCTGGCTGAAAAAGCGGACAAGACGCTGGTCATTTTTAATAATCATTTTAAAGGCCAGGCCGTAATCAATAGTCTGCAGATGATGTCCTTACTGCTGGCCAAACCGATACATGTTCCCCCGACCTTATTAGAGGCATTTCCTGCACTGGAAGCTATCAGCATTAAACCCGCCGGTCAAACCAGTTTTGATTTTTAACACAATCCGGAATCCATTCACTATAAAACTTGCACCTTGTAAAATTAATTTGTATCTTTTTAAATATTCATGCATCTAATTAATAAAATATCTAAGGAGTTTTACATGGATACGGTTGGTATAATCATTTTCCTAGTTGCCTGGTTCGTTGTTTCACGTTATGTATTGCCAAAATTTGGGATTCCAACCTGAATGTCGGGCGCCTGTGATCTTCGGTCGAAGGATAATAAAACAGAATTGAAAGAAGAAAATAATTAGGGTAGTTTGAGGTTTGTCGTATGCCGATTTATGAATATCGCTGTAAAAAATGTAATCATATATTCGAAGTGTTTCAGCGTATAAATGAAGATAGTTCAAAACTGCAATGCCCGGTCTGCAAGGAAGTAGGCCCGGAAAAAATATTCTCCGCATTTTCCTCCAGCGGTTCAGGTGGAAATTCCCTTGCTTCTTATTCGGGTTCGTCCGGTTGCGGCGGAAGTGGTTTCACCTGAGCTTCTTAGCGGGATTTGGATAATCCTGTTGCACCACACCCGCAAGGTATCACTATTAGCGATTCAGATATCCTTGAAAATAATTTCACCCAGATGGTGAGGCTGTCAAAAAATACTGTTTGGAAAGCCTCAGCGCATGGTCAGTTAGATTTGCTGGATAAAACACAGTGTTTCGGATTCCCCCACATCAGGAGCAGCGTTGTGAATGCAAGAACAAAGCTTGTTTTAGGAATTTTAGCTGGAGCCGCATTAGGATTTGCTTACTACTATTTTGTCGGATGCCGAACAGGCGCCTGTCCCCTGACCGGAAATCCGATTATCAGTACACTGTACGGCGGACTCATCGGTGGTTTGCTCTTTCTCCCGGGTATTCGCAAAAAGGGGGAAGAGAATAGTCATTGATGCAGCGCCCTCTTTTCATTACATCCCTATTCGCCAACTGCCGATAAAATTTCTTCCCGGTTCTATGTTTATTTCCCCCCGATTGGTGGCCAGATGATTCCTGTATGTTTTATCGGTGAAATTCTCCACGCCTACCATGAGCGACATTTGCAACCCTGCGACGCGAAAGGGTTTGCTATTTATATAGAAATTGAAATAGCTATAGCCGCCGGTCTTAATTTCTCCTTCAGCGATGCGTTCCTGGTCCGCAAAGATGATCGCTGAAAGCTGGGTTGTGCAGAGAGGGAGTATTGCGCTGCGAATGCCGATACTACCGTTCAAAGGGGCAATTTGCGGCAAAGGCACATTTTGTACATCATCCTGGCCATGAACATACGATCCCTGCAGATAGATGATTTGATTCCCCACCGGATTAAGCTCCATGCTAAAATCGCTGCCATACAGCGTCGCCTCACCAATATTGGCTTTGTACAAGGCCGATCGTCCTTCGAAAGTGCCGGTTGATTCGGTGACCAGGTCGCTTAATTTATTATAAAATAGATTGCCGGAAAAGTTCACTCTGTCAAAAAATAGTCGAATGCCGAAATCGATATAGTTACCCTGCTCCGGTTTTAAATCCGGATCGCCCAATTTGATCATATTACCCAGATCTATGTACTGATACCGTTCTTCCAGAGAAGGTGCGCGGAAAGATTTTGCCAGGTTCAGCGTTACGTCAAGATTCTTGTTGGCATGAATCAATCCTCCGAAATTTACACTCCAGGAACGATTATAGCTGACTCTTTCCGGCCACATAATTTGCTGATTTTGCGGATGGTCATTGCGAACGCCGTTGACGATTTCGTATACCGGATTGAGCGCCCGTTCATTCTGGGTTTTGATTTCGTCGATCCGGCCCCCCAGACTGAGCGCCAGACGATTGGATAAAAGTCGCCATTCATCCTGTGCATAGACGCCGATGCTGCGATAATAAGAGTCGGGCAGCGGTAAATCACCCACCGTTTTTATCATCGTACTTTTCACCGAGCCGTCTGGATTCAATATATCCGTTTGCATTGTTTTGCTTCGATGGCCTTTATAATCTTTTTGCCAGGCGTCGAGGCCGAAAATCATAAAATGATCAGCAGACGATAACCATTGGGTTTGCAGTTGCAGACCTTCGGTGTCATGAGTCGCCCCGGGTTTTATTTCAAGAACGGATACTCTCTTGGCAGGCGTTGTATCCGTAGCGGGAATGTTATTCACCATAAAAGGAATATTCTCGACATCTCGTAAGATATTTTGTGAAAATATCTTCATGGAAACGTGGGTAAGAAAAGACAACGGCCTTTTCAGGTTATATTCCAGGCTGGCCAGTTCTCTTTTTTCTTTGGGATAAGTAACCTTTGCCTGAGAAGGGAAGAGGGGATTGCCGCCCGGAATGCCGACATCGTATGCTGTGGAGCGTTGATAGTCCAGTTTGATTTCATGATTTTCAAATGGTTTAAAGGCCTGGCGCAAGGATAGGTGATCATCCTCGAACTGGCTATTGGATAAAACACCCCTCGGCGTGCGCATATCATCCGCCTGTCGCAGCGAACCACTCAATATGGAATACCAGTTCCGGCCGCCCGCCTGCATTCTGAAATGGCCCATGGCGCCGCGATTGGCGCTGGCATATCCACCGATTAGGTTGGCCTTGGCATATACTTTTTCCTGATACCAGCCCTGTTTACTGATGATATTTACCACTCCACCCATAGCGCCGGAACCATACAGAGCGGAAGCGGCGCTTTTAATTACTTCAATTCGTTCAATATTATACAAATCGAACAATGAAAGCCCCGCGGCCAGGTCGGTGGCCGTGTCGATGCGATTGCCGTCAATGAGCGTTACAATGCTGTTGCGGCTCAATCCTCTTATGCTGATACTGGTGCCCCAGATGCCGTCTCTATGCAAACTGACTCCTGATTGCTCCTGCAAAGCGTCGGAAACAGTGACAGGAGCAGTCGCTGCAATTTTATCGGCACCGACCACATTCATGGGGATGGACACGTCGTTCAGGTCGGTCTGGAATCTCAAACTGGTAATATTGATTTCTGTAAAAGGCAACGGGGAGATCGCCAGCTCGATGGTAATCCGCGTCGTCTGCTGCGCCCATACCTGTACTTTGGTTGTAATGGATTTATAGCCGATGTAAGAGACCGTGATATGGTGTTGGCCGGCGTCAATCCGATCAAAGTGGAACGATCCGTCTTCTTTCGTAAATGTGCCGATCGAACTTTCCTGTATAACAATATTAGCAGCGGTCAGCGGTTTATGCTGTTCACCAAGTACCACTCCATGGATACTGCCGTATTGGGCATACCCCATGCTTGCTGAAGCGAAAATCAAGAGAGATAGTAACTTTTTCATCTACATACCTGTCAAATACATTTACCAGAAAATGGGTACGATAAAACGGCCCATGGTGCCGATCAGCAGCGCCAGGATGATTGAAATAAGCGAAGCCAGTACTGCTTTTTTCCAACCCAGCTCTCGACCCAGTATGCCAAAAGTGGCCAAACAGGGAAAATAAAACACGACAAAGAGAGTAAATACCATGACCTGAGCAGGGGAGAGGATAGCGAGTACATCGGTCGTACCCAGGGCCTGCATGAGCATGATCAGCGATAGTTCCTTGCGCAAAACGCCAAAAATGAGAGTAATCCCGACGTTGGCCGGTAGACCTAACAAAGCGGTGATCGGAGAAAGCAGTTTATTGATGTACTGGTCATAGTGAAAGTAGGAGATCAAGCTCAATACCAGGCTACCAACGATCAGGATCGGCCAGGCGAAAAGAATAAAATCTTTCATGCGCAACCAGGTTTTGGCGAAAAGATTCTTCAGGCGCGGCCACTGGTAGGAGGGAATTTCCATAATCATCCCCGGCGTATCCTCCGGCATACTTTTTGCCAGAAAAGCGCCGACCAGTATGATCACAACGAGATTTAATAGGTATATCGAAAATGCAGCTATACCCCCCAGGTAAAAACCAACCAGTCCGAAAATAATCATCATGCGTGCCGAGCAGGGAACAAGAATGGCCATTACCGAGGCGATGAATCGATCGCGCGCACTGCTCAAGATTCGCGTAGCCATAATAGCCGGCACGCTGCACCCATAACCCAGGATAGCCGGAATCAGGGCCGTGCCGTGAAGCCCCATTCGGTGCATAAAGCCATCCACAAGATACGCCAATCGTGGTAGATAGCCGATGTCTTCCAGCAAGGCCATGCCCAAAAGAAATGGCAGTAAATACGGCAGAATAATGGCCAGACCTCCGGCCAGTCCCTGGACCATTCCGTCTATAGTATGGTATAAGAGCGAATTGGAAGAGAATGCATTTCGCAGAATTTCTGAATTCCGTGAAAAAAAAGACAGAATAGGTTCTTCGAGAAAGCTGCCTAATTTAAAAACGAGGACGAAAAAGGCCAATAATATGGCGGTCATAAAGATGTACCCCCAGAAGGGGTGCATGAGGAAATCATCCGTGCGTGTACGCCACGACTTGATCGGCGCACGCACCGTAGCTACCTGCTCAAAAAGATACATGGCGGCGGCATGATATTCCGCTGAGAGCACCATATCGGCGGGCTGACCGTGCGCTTCGGCCAATTTTTTGCTATGGGCATCGACCAGACCGCGCAGACGGTCGCCGATGGGAGAAAGGTATTTCAAAAAATAGGGATCGTCCTCCAGCAGTTTGATGGCAGCCAATCGCGGCGGTAGGTGTTCATTTTGCAATACTGGCGACGCCAGACTGGCAATATTCATTACGACCGATTCAACATGGCGCGTCATCTTAAATTTGATCGGTGGATGCTTAAACGCCACATCCCGGAATACCTGCTTGAACAGTTCATCGATGCCAACGCCCTTATTGGCAATCGTGGAAACGGTACTCATTTGTAAGAGGGAAGACAGTTCTGTGCTATCAATCACAATGCCTTTGCGTTCCGCCTCATCCGCCATATTCAAACAGAGGAGCATTGGAATGCCGTATTCCATCAATTGCAATGTCAATTCCAGACTGCGCCCGAGAAGGGAAGCATCGACGACGTTGATAATGAGGGATACGCGTTTTTCAAGCAAGTATTTCATGGTTTCTTCTGTCGCTCGATCACCGGAGTTGAGAGAATAGATGCCGGGTAAATCGACAAGATCAAACGTAGTGCCATCGAGCTGGATGTGGCTTTCGGTGAAATGGACAGTGGTACCGGGGAAATTGGTACTGATGGATCGATAGCCTGCCACATGATTGAACAGGGTGCTTTTACCGCAGTTGGGCTGGCCGACCAACACGATTAAAGGATGATGTTTCCTCGTGTGCCGGGCATGACGCTGTTTGCGTTTATTTCGATGAAAGACGCTACTCATTT
Source organism: Candidatus Zhuqueibacterota bacterium (assembly GCA_016934435.1). Classification (GTDB taxonomy): domain Bacteria; phylum Zhuqueibacterota; class Zhuqueibacteria; order Residuimicrobiales; family Residuimicrobiaceae; genus JAFGSU01. The sequence continues at coordinate 7,716 of JAFGSU010000069.1, forward strand.
AAATGAATGATAATTTTTTCCGCCATACCTTTCCCCAGGGCAATTTCGCAATGATGAATCAAGATGAGAACGGGGCCGCCCAAAACGGTATTGCGCTTAACAACCAGTTGGTCACCTATATGAATGCCGATCTGGTTCAACCGCCGACGGAGATGCCAACCGCTTGTGATATCGACAATTTTACCCGATTGCCCGGATAGTAATTGAGACAACGGCAACAGCCGTATCGATTGCTTCTGTTTGCTATCAAGAGAGATCATTCTAACGCTTTCATTTCAATCATCTTTTCGCTGTTTTCCTGTAATAGTCAAGAAACTGATAGAGTGCATTCAGCGATTCCTGACTCATGATGTGTTCCATCTTGCAGGCGTCTTCATCGGCTATGTCGGCCGAAATACCCAGTATCTCGGCTAAAAAGTATTTGATCGCCTGGTGGCGCCGCTCTAAATTGTTGGCGATGCGACGTCCTTTGGCAGTCAGGATGACATGGCCATATTGCTCATGCTCAATGAGATTTTTTTCCGCCAGGTTGTTCAAGGCAATGGAAACACTGGAACGAGAAA
>JAFGSU010000070.1 GCA_016934435.1 Candidatus Zhuqueibacterota bacterium
TCGGAATCGCGCATGCCGGTCCACCAGGCATCCCGTACTGAATAGGTTTCGGCAAACAGGTTGCACAACAGTAGAAGTGTAAGAGGAGCAAGAAAAACAGCAAATAGTTACATTTTCATCTCCATTGCTCAAAATAGGTGGACTGAAGAAAGTCAAATTGAGAAAAAATTGGCAAACTACAGTGTAGAGATCAGAATTTCAATGATCTGCGATTAATAGAATCGAATCAGATACGGGGATGTATATCCTGGTACATGTAAATCGGCATTGTCAATATAACCATCAAGGTATAAAATTGCAGCCCTTTTATCATTTTTTTATTAAGCTATGATGAATCTAAGTCGAACTCGAAGAAATACGAAAAAAGTAGCATGTCTGTCAAAATGGCAAACTCGCATTGATTTTCTGCAGCAGGATGTTTCCTCGCTTCACAGCTCGATAGATTGTTTAAAAACGATGAATTTATATGCTGATTATTAAACTTACGCATAAAAAATTGCTAAAAAAGTGCATACCCACACACACTCCGGATACTGGTAACGATGGGGGAGAGAACCGCGCCAGGTTTACTCCATAATAATCGCATACCGTGATGCCGTCTCACAAGTATGGTAATACGTAGACAATGAGGAGTAGCAAAGCAAGCTTTCGAGTATCATCTTAAAAGGATACTTCTCGCAACCTAGAGACACGGGCGGATTAAGATTCTGCTGACAGCGCCCGCTACATTGAAATACGAATTCCTAATTCGGCGTACAATTTTTTAGGCAGCCTCAGCAATAAGAAAGTTATATAACAATATTACATTTCCTCTTGCTTTGTATAGATTAATGAATTATATTTAATCAAATATCATATGACTCTTCGGGGATAGTCATAACAGAGTGCGAAGGCATGGTGTATTTGTCCAAATGATAGATATATTATGCCTTTTTTCGTTCCGGCATTGGCGCCGGTCATAATTAACCTTTTACCTAATGCATACATCAGTCCGTTTGAACAGGTTGTTCTTGCCCTTTTTTTATTTTAAGGGAGGCCAGTATGTCCAGATATTTGAAGGTTTTTTTAATGCCGTTATTTGCTGTATGGCTTGTATTCGCCCCATCAGCTGTCCTGTCACAGAACGCCGAATGGTTCAATTACACCTGCGGATCAGCCATATCGACGCTCCTGCAAGATGGTGACTTTATCTGGGTTGGAACAGAGGGCGGACTGGTACGGATCAATAAAACCACCATGACCAGAGCCTTTTACACCAGGCAAAACTCCGGCCTGCCGAGCAATTCCATTTATGCTATGACCATGGGATCATTGAACAAAAAATGGATAGCCACCAGCTATGCGGGATTGGTGGAACTCTCCGGCAGCGAATGGAAGAGGCATGACCTGCGTATCGACGGCGCTCTCCTCCAGCCGGTAGTAGATATGGTATGTGATTCACAAGGGGTGTTATGGCTGGCAACAAGATATAATGGACTGTGCAAATTTGATGGCGTGAGTGTGACTAACTATAACACCGATAATTCTCCCTTGCCCAGCAATTATATTGCATCGTTAGCCATCGATTCAACTCAAAACCTGTGGATAGGCACCGGTGATCTCGGGCTGGTCAAGTATGATGGGGTTGATTGGATCATATACAATACCCGGAATTCCAGTCTACCGTATGACGGTATCAATAAGCTCGCTGTGGACCTCTCCAACAGGCTATGGATCGGCATGAAAACGGAGGGGGTGGTTTGCTTTGACGGGCTCGTCTGGAAGATATATTACAGCATCCATTCCAATGTTCTGGCCTATAAAGTGACTTCGATTGCTTTCGACGACTCGGGTAACACCTGGGTCGGTTGCATGTATGGCGGACTGACCAGATTCGATGGTTCGACCTGGACGCAAAATCTCAAGACCGATGCCGATTTGCGTTCTACACAAATCAACGCGATTCTCGTGGATGATGCCGATAAAAAATGGGTCGGCACCTGGTATGAGGGCCTGTCCATCTATGATGATACCTCCTGGCAAAAAGTGAATATTTCCTTTTCCGATCTTCCCTATCAATATATAACGTCCATAGCAATTGATGATTCCGGTACTATATGGCTCGGCTTCTTCTCAGGATACGTGGCAAAGTTCGACCGGGGAAACTGGATGGTCTATGATTATGGATCCACCGGAATTCCATTTATTTCAGTCTATTCCTTGGCGATAGATGCTCTGCAACGTAAATGGTTTGCAACCTATTCCGGATTGGTGCTGTATGATGGCGTGCAATGGCAACGATACACGCCCGGCAATTCCGAACTGCCGGCCCTGAGTGTACATTCGCTTGCATTGGAAGGAGATAATATCCTTTGGATAGGCACATACGGTGGGGGATTGGCCCGGTACGACGGCCAAAGCTGGATGATATATTCAAAGAATAATTCTGCCCTGCCTGACAGTATTATCACGGCGCTCGCAGTGGATCATCGCGGCCATAAATGGATCGGCACGAAGAAAGGCCTGGCTCAGTTTTACGACAGCGCATGGACCATTCATGATGTCACCAACTCTGTTTTGCCGGATAATCAGATTACCGCACTCTGCGTCGATGCGTGGAACCGGGTATGGGTTGGAACGAAGAAGGGGCTCGCTTTGTTCGACAGCACCGGCTGGACGACCGCCGGCCCGATCGATTTGAGTGGAATCAATTACGAAATCAGAGCCATCGCGGTCGAAAGCGCCGAGCGGATTTGGCTGGGAACATATACCGGCGGTCTGATGTTGATCGACGGGCCGCAATTGATACGTTATGACATGGGGAATTCCGGTTTGTTGGATCAGACGGTGAATGTCATTAGAATTGACCAGTACCATAATAAATGGCTGGGCACGACATCCGGCCTGGCCATCTACAACGAAGATGGCGTTGATTTTTCAACAGCGCCGGAAACGCACAGCGAATGCGGAGGTTTCGCACTGCAGTTCAACGGCAAGGACCAGTATGTCGACTGCGGCAGCGATAGCTCGCTGGCGCTGGACAAAGCATTTACGCTCTGCGCCTGGATTTATCGAGGCACTGCTACCTACAACTGGGAACGAATACTGGCCAAATCGGATGAAATGGATTACGATTACTGGTTACAGCTACGACCTCAAGACCAATCGATCGGCGGCGGCATCAATTTTCAGGATGGGACGCCCGGAAAACATGTGGATGGCATTGGCGGTACGGCCGTTCCGCTCGCCGAATGGTGCCACCTGGCTCTCACCTATGACGGCAATAAAATGTGCGCCTATCTGAATGGGGTGTTGGATAAAAGCCGCGAAATTGCCGGATTGATCCGCACCTCGAATAAACCGCTGTGGATCGGCCGATTGCAGACCAGCTTTAATTATACCGGGCTGATCGATGAAGTATCGATCTGGGACCGCGCTTTATTGCCGCAACAAATCCGCGAAAACATGCACTGCAAGGTTCCGGCCGTCAGTGGCAATTTGGCAGCGCACTGGCACTTTGACGAGGGCCGCGGGATTATTGCAAACGATAAATCGGGCAACAAAAATCATGGGTATATCTACGGTGCGGAATGGCTGTCGTCCACGGCGCCCGTTGCTGCGGGGCAGAGTCAGACTCTGGAGGTGAGCGCCACCGGAGAGATGGAATGCACTCACACGAATCTGATGATAAATTTCATCGAAAAGAGCGGAATAGATACAATGGTGGTTACAGAGCTGGATTGCATACCGTTCGGCAATTCTCCTGGCGGATTGTTTTTCTATGATTCGACCCAGTACTGGATCATTGAAAAATACGGCAAAGGCACTTTCAAGGCGGATATCAGTTTTTATCTCAAGACCAAATTGGCGGGCCCGCACGACCCGCAGCAACAGCAATCGCTCTTTCTCCTCCGTCGTCCGTGCAGGGATGCCGGCAATTGGATGCTGGCCGGACAGGCCGCAGCAGTCGCTGATGACCACATCACCTTCAAGGATATATCCGAGTCGGGTCAGTATGCCATCGGCTCGATCTATCCCACGGCCATACGGGATCATCCACCACAAAGTATGAGGGAGATGGCATTCTCAGTATTCCCAAACTATCCAAATCCTTTCAATCCGTCTACAACCATATCATATAATTTACCCAAGTCGGCAGTAGTGAATATTTCGGTATATAATGTCAAAGGGCAACTAGTGAAAACATTAGTCTATAAGAAGCAGGAACCAGGCTATTACTCCATTTATTGGAATGCTGGTAACTTGAGTTCGGGAGTATACTTGTACAGAATCGATGCAGGTGAATTTTCAACGATAAGAAAATGCTTATTATTGAGGTAAATTTCACTGATTTTATCTGGTCACTGACATCTTGAAAAATTTTACCTGCTCACCGGCTATCATTCTGATCCAATAGATCCCGGAAGAGACCAGGCGGCCTGCATCATCGCGGCTATCCCAGACGACCTCATGCAATCCCGCCGGCCTGATGCCTTGAATCAATGTCCGCACCCGAGCGCCGGAAAGATTGTAAATGTTCAGCTCGATGTTTGCCGCTGTCAGCAGTCGATATTGGATAACGGAGCTTTGATTGAATGGATTGGGATAATTCTGCACCATGTGCCGGTCCGCATCGGCTGCCGCATAGGCGGGCTGCACACGGGTGGGGATATTACTGAATGCTCTGATCCGGTCATTCATGCCGACGAAGAGACGATGATAGGCGATGATGGGTGTGCCTGTATAGTTGCCATAATCGATGAGGAGCGTGTCGCCATCGGCGAGGTTCAGCGCTAACAGGCATGCTTGCTTTTCGGGCGGGATGCCGCTGCGGCGAGATTTGGCCACGATATAGATCACACCATTGGCGCCGACAGGAGGGGAGATCGATGTGCTATCATATTTTTGCTGCCAGATCAACGTCCCCGTTGTTTTATCAAACAGCGTCAGCGACTGGTCAGTGTCGTACAGCGGCTGTTTGCTGCACAGATATCGGTCGGTCGCCATGATGATGTTTGATATTTCTCTATATCTACCTTCAAGGACGCAATGTTCCCAGAATTTTGCGCCCGTGCTTTTATCTCGTGAAATAATCATATTACCAAGAAAGGTGTAGAGCCGGAGTTCATCGACGATGACGCTGACCTGGCCACTGTTGTCGACCTGCCAAAGAAGCGAGCCGGTCAGCTTGTTCCTGCACTGGATCGTTATGCCATCAACCCAGTAGACATTATTTTGGTCCAGACAGATGGTTCTGTCAAAAGTAACCGCTGCCACACTCCAGATCGTGCGGCCGGTGAGGAGGTCGAGACAATAAAGGCTGTCGCGGCAGATATAGACCCGCGACCCGTCGACCAGCGGATGACATTGGCGCAAATTGCCGAGACTTCGGAACCACTTTTGCTTACTGGTGGACAAACTCAGGGCATACAGACCCGGAGATCCCTGGGCGCTGGTCAGTACCAGCGAATCGGCCATGCAGGGATTGACGCCGGCTGACCCGATCGAGCCGGGCAGGACAAAACGCCATTTCAATTCGCCGCTTGTGACATTAAAGGCATAGAGGGCGTAACTTCCGTCCGCATAAAAGACATTGCCGGTAGCCAGCAGGGTATTGTGAGCAACCGCCAAATTTTCCGCGGATCCCAGGATTCCTGTATAATCCTTGCTGAACGCAAATGGCGGTGTTAGAATGGTCTCCTCGCCGGCGTAGGCGCACTGTGCGAGGTCTCTCCGCATCATCGGCCAGAAGAACGAATCGGACGCTGTTTTAGCGAATTCACCGATCTGTTGCGCGATAGTAACAGTCGTGACGAGCAGCAAAAACATACACGACAGTTTACATGCCATATCGGCGCTTCTGCGATTTTTCATGGGTACCTCCGATGACATGATAGAATTGGTTCCACAGATGACCAGAGGAATCTGCAGAAGTGTAGCGCAAAAAGCGTGCGCGGGACTGCAGAGATGGAATCGCTACTCAAATATATTCAAATATGCCGGAAGATGCAATATGTAATCAAATATGCGGCATCTATCCAGGGTCCATGGCGCCAAAGGTGGATTGCTTGTATTGCCAAATCCTATGACAGCGGCGGCAGATTTCAAAGCAAGATGCAGAGTTTTAGGTTAAAAAAAGTCATCTGAAATGATTATGAATCATCTTAGACGAATAACGCCCATACAATCGCCTCTCGCAATCGATAACTCTGAATTACTTGATCATCATCAGCTTCCTGGTTAGCTGATGACTGATGCCATCCTTGCCGGTAGCCATCAGTCGATATAAATATATCCCGCTCGGCAGCTCCCCGGCATCGAAAGCGGCCTTATTAATGCCGGGTAATTTATTCTCGTTCACCAGTTCCGCAACCTCGTGCCCCAGCAGATCATAGACAGCCAGCCTGACTCTACAGTGGTTCGGTAATTCGAAGTGGATCTGAGTTTCTGCATTGAACGGATTGGGATAGTTCTGATGTAAAACAAACGATGGCGGTATACAAAATGCCGAAGAGGGAACTTCCGACGGTTTGATGCCGATGGAAAATTCTGAAGTATTACCCGCTTCATCGGTGACGGTGGCTGTGACAAACGGCCCTGCCGGCGTCCCTTCCCAGGAAAATATCCCGGATGCATCAGCTTTGACGGTCGCTTCGTAATGCATCCCTTCATCGTCCAGCGTTGAAAAAATTTCCACCGTCCCATCGGCTATCGTCTGACCGGTGATGGGTTGACTGCCGAGAAACACCGGTGCGGTGATGCTGTTATTACCGCCATCGTATACATAGATGCCCTTATCGCCGTTGCTGTGAACAGAGTTATGCGTAACCGTGTTGCCGGTTGTGGAACTGCCGCTTATTGACACTCCGTAGGTGTGGTTGAATGCAATCACATTGTCGGGACCGACGGTGTTATTTTGTGCACCAAGTCTGATCTGAATTCCAGCCATCTCATTGCCCAGTTCGGCTATCCCGGTGACATCGGTGCCGATCAGATTGCCGATTACAATATTTGAATCAGCGCCCATTCTCATGATTTGAATACCGTTGTAATAATTAGCAGAAATGAGATTCCCCTCCCCAGAATTGCCACCGCCGATCATGTTATGTTTAGCATGTTCGTTCAGATATATTCCATCATGACGATTGGGTAAAGCTTTTGTACCGGAGACATCTGTGCCGATATAATTACCCATGATTTGATTATCATGACTGGACATATTAATTATGCCTGATATGACAATTCCTCCCATGTTATTACCGGAAATGATATTTCTTTCTTCCGGCGCCGGCCCACCGATCATGTTATTGGAAGCTCCACCTTGGATTGACAGGCCATAGAGACTATTGCCCAATGATTTTTTGCCTTTTATATCTGTGCCGATGAAATTGCCGATGACTTTGTTGCTATCGGCGAACGTACTCTGGAGTATCACACCATGGCCATTCCCCGAAATGACATTTTGCGAACCAATGACTGCCTGTTCGCTGAGACTCCTGATACCGATGGAATTCCCCAGCGTATCAGTTCCTTCAGCATTCAGACCGATGTAATTGCCAAGAATCTGTGAATATCTTGAATCCAATATCTCGATGCCGAAGGAATTATTACCGGAAATGATATTTCGCTCTTCCGGTTTCAATCCGCCGATAATATTCATGGATCCGGATTGCAATTTCACACCTTCTTTTGATCTTGGACGGCGAGATTCTCCGGTGGCGTCCGTTCCGATATAACAACCGATCACTTGATTGTGATCACCGTTAATCAGGATTTGTTCTCCATTAAAATTATTGATTACAAGATGGCTGATGACATTTTGCGAGCCGCCTATTTCGATGCCGGCCCATCCGGATAGTACATTATAGCCGTCTATTTCGATCTCAGGTCCCTTTGGATTCGGATCACCGCCGATGAATACCTTTTGTGAAGCGCCGTCAAGAAAAATGTCCGATACCAGTGCCGGCAAGGCGCTTTGTGGCTGGATCGTCCATACCCCGGCCGAACTGCTGTAACCGGGATCGCTGAACGGTATATTGAAGATGATGGTTTTAGGCCCTGACTGGTGATTGGCATCAAAAATTGCCTGTCGCAAAGAGCCGAGTCCGGGATCCTGGGTGTTGCTGACTACAAAATGAGTGATGGCCGTCGTTCTCTCGGTCGCCGGCAAAACCATCATGAAAAGCAACAGACTGGTAATTTTTACAGCAACAATAAAAGAGCGCGGCCATTGAAGTATGACTTGCATGATTGCCTCCCACTGGTTTGTTGAAGCGAACCTATAAAAATTAGCACGTCGTGTCAATGATGAGAAAAACAACATTTGAGAATAGGAAATAAAGAAACAATGAAAATAATCCGGTGAGGTCCGATGGGTAGTGCCCCGAATACAGAGGAGTCAGTACTAATAATATAAATCTTTTACCGTGAGAATGCAAGCGGTATTTTAATAGCATCGATGGTTTAGCGGATAGGATTGCAGATACAATTCAAAACCCGAAATGGCTGCAAGATAATGCAGAGCCTCACGAAGATGTTCCCACGAAAATCGTAGGAACGAGATTAAACCCAAAGCTTGGGAGCGAGAATAAAGAACGCTTATCAGCCCGCATTATTTTTTTCACGAGCCCGATCCTCTTTCAAAAACATCCGCAGGCGATTTCTTTCATTGACATATTCGTAAGTGAGATGTTCAGTCAGATTCATTATTATCTTGACGGCAATCTCATTCCTGTCGACCGCATCGAGAAAATTCCCGCGTTCCCCTGCCGTTTCGAAAATAATCTCAATGTTATCCCGTTTTTCCGAATAGGCCAGCGTCAGGTAGACATCGAACACCGAAGCCGTCGCCATGTAGAGCATCAGCAGTTCTTCCGTGATCAATAAAACATCATTTATCCTGCTTTTGCTCAATACATGTTTTTCGCAGAATTGTTCAATTTCAGCATTCATGGCATATAAATCGTAATCGGGGCTATCGATGTGATAGATGAAATTGCGAATTCGGTAAATGAAAGTCTTGGTCTTTTCTCGCTGCGGATTTTCAAATATCTGCTGCGGCGGACCATCTTCATAAATCAGACCTTCATCCATGTACAGAACCCGGTTGGATACATCGCGGGCAAAATCCATTTCGTGGGTGACGATGGCCATGGTCATGCCTTCTCTTGCCAATCGGCGAATGACCGCCAGCACTTCGCTCACCATGGTGGGATCGAGAGCGGAGGTAGGTTCGTCGAAAAGAATGATCTCCGGGTCCATCGACAGACAGCGCGCAATGGCCACGCGCTGCTTCTGGCCGCCGGAGAGTTCATCGGCGAAACTGTGCGCCTTTTCCGCCAGACCGACCAGTTTCAGCAATTGTGCGGCCCGGCGCTCCGCCTCAGCGGGCGCTCTGCCTAACAGCTTGACCTGTCCAATGGTCAAATTATCCATCACCGACAAATGATTGAAAAGATTGAAGGATTGAAAGACCATTCCCATGCGCTGCCGGATTTTCGGCACATCCGTATCCTTGGCGAGGATATCGATGTCGTCGATAAAAATTTTGCCGCCGGAAGGCTCTTCCAATAAATTGAGACAACGAAGGAGGGTGCTCTTTCCCGTCCCTGAAGGACCGATGATGGAGATGACCTGTCCTTTGCTGATTTCGAGGTTGATATCCCGCAAAACGACGAGATCGCCGAAATTCTTCGACAGATGTTCGACTTGTATCATATCCGACTTTTCTCCACTTTCAGCTTCGGATCGCTCCTTCTTTCAAAGTAGCCGAGAATTTGCAGCAACAACCATGAGATGAAGAAATAGAGTACAGCCACCATAATCAACGGGAAAAAGGCGTCGAACGTCCGACTGCGGATGATGTCGCTCGCTTTGGTCAGGTCCTGCACGGCGATATAGCCGACGATGGAGGTCATCTTCACCAGCGAAATCAGTTCGCCCTTGTACACCGGCAGGATGCGCCGAATTGCCTGCGGGGCGACGATGTAGACGAAGGTTTGCACTCTGGTGAATCCCATGGCAATGCCGGCTTCGGTCTGACCTCGATCCACGCTCTCAATGCCGGTGCGGTACATCTCGGAAACGTACGCAGCAAAATTCATCCCGAAAGCGATCACCGCTACTAAGGCCGGATCGATATCGATGGAAGCAAAGATCACATAGAATATGATCATGAGGATGACCAGGACCGGCGTCCCCCGCAATATCGAAATATAAATTTTTGCCGTGTGGGATAATAGCTTTCGCCGCGACATTCGCATGAAGCAGATGAGGCTGCCGAGGAGGGTGCCGAAAATCACCGACAGTACCGAGATGATGATGGTCACTTTTAAACCGTCGATGATGAGGAGATACCGGTTTTCTTTGATAATATTATTGTAAAAGCTTTGACCGACACTCTTAACAAATGAAACCAACCAGGGGGATTCTTTGGGATCTATTCCGGCATAAAGATCAATCTTTTCGACAAACCCGTCATGGATCGATCCGGCCACGGCAATGGTACGGTTATCGTGCAAACCATCAACCAATTGCATCCTGGTAGTGGTGATGGTTGCTGTTAAAATGAGGCCGGCGGTGAGAATAACAGAAATAATATTTTTCATTATTTTTCAGATGCTCATTCTTTCACCAGCGCAGAGATGCCGCCGATATAATAGGGATTGGAGAACAACACACTTTGCGCGCGTTCCTCGGTGATGGTGATGCACGCAGCGATCATATCCACTTTGCCTGAAATAAGGGCTGGGATCATGGCGCCGAAATCCATATTGACGACCTTTAGTTCCATGCCCAGCTTTTGCGCTACCAATGAGGCGATTTCGATATCGAGCCCGACAATCTGCTGGGAGCCGTCGACAAACGAAAAGGGTTCCGTAATGGCAGCCGTCCCTAATTTTAATATCCCGTTCGTTCCATCGGTCGGGATAGCCGGCATCTGTCCGGGCAATCCTTCCTTCGGCAGCCATCGCGCCAGCATGGCATCATAACCGCCGGTCGATCTTAATTCCATTATGACCTCATCGATGGCGTTTTTCAGTTCGACGTTGTCGAGTTGCACCGCAAAGCCGTAATTATCGACCGTGATCGGCTCTTCCAGCACTCTTAATCCCGGATTCTTGCCGGCAATGTTTTTTAGGATCGGTTCATCATAGGCGGCGGCATCGGCTTTGCCGGCCTTGACGGCCATACAGGCATCGAGGACGGAATTGAAATACTTGAATTGTGCATCGGGGATTTTTGACAAAACCAGTTTATCCGCAACCGTTCCGGTCGGGACGGCGAATTCTTTTCCCGCAAGTTGCGATAGATCGGTGATCTTTTCGCGTTTACTGCAGCTGGTGTGGATGAGAAGAATCGAGAGCAATAGGTACAAAATGGGTGATCTGGCAACTTTCATTGTTTCCCTCCTCGTTTATTCTGGATTCCGGCAGGTTTTGAAAAGTAGTGATGACGCGTTGATTTTTTGCATCGATCATCACCGTCCATTTTTGTTAGTATTGAATTTTATCAAATTAGTCAAATATGAAACGAAAATCAAGATGAATTATTCAATCATGGTCTCATCAATTAACCAGACAAAGGTCGGCCGATTTTTTCATTCCAGAGCTAACATGATGTGGATATTCGTTTTTACCTTTGTTCACTTTGCCGCTCTTTGTTCCAGCTCGGTAACCGGAGGAAAGTTCTGCGCCCAGGAAACCGCCTCAGCCATCTGGGCGCTGAATGCAACATCCCCAAAAACCGCAGTGACCTATGGTGGCCTACTTGCTCAGGATCAGGCGACATCGAGCCGATTTACCGTCCGCAACTATGGCGGTGTGAACGGCAGGGAGGTGAAAACACGGATTACTGGATTCAAACCTTCAGGGGCATATCGAGCCGTTTTTGATTGTTTTTATGAACAGGTTATTTTTTCCCTTGGAAGTAATTTAAAAATATTGTATAATTTCAAAACTGATCAATGAAAAGGTAATTTGGACGGTATAGTAGCTCGCTATTTCCCTTCAGCATTGGATGGCTACAGACATTTAGAAGCACAAATTTCCAACCTGTCTCTCTTTAAGATATGTAATCGAGGCGATACGGTCATTGCCCAAATCACCTATATTGATAAAATCCCGTTTAATCCTGCTTAGTGAGACTATATTTTATCATTTTTGACATACACGGCCGCACAATGTGGTGGCGAAAAGGTGTATAACTAAACCTGGAAATGGACAATGCCCAAACTTAATTGGCGAACTAAATTGATTCTGTTTGCTGTTGTGGTTGCCATCATCCCGATTGCCATTTCAGGCAGCAACATGATCAACAGCACTAAGGATGAACTGAAGAGCAGCACCAATTACGAATTGATATCGACGGCTGGACAGTTGGCACAGGACATCAATGCTTTTTACACCAATCGTTGGCTGGCACCCCTGTTGTTGATCAGGAGCGGTCTGGAGAGTGAGGATTTGGGAGCCGAGGAAAAAGCGGCTTTTCTGTCTGCGGGCATAAAAAATATCGAAGATATTGTCGCCCTTGCCCTGGTTTTCGAGATCGATACCGAAGAATTTGTTACTGCCATCGAAACCCAGAAAGAGTCGTTCATGTCGCGGCTGCGGCTGGATGAACTCAATCCCGCGGAGATTCTCAGCACATTGACCGAGGAAATAATCGCTTTAAGCAAGGCGAAAATGACGATCGGTACGCCGAGATATATCCAGCCTCTGGATGTCTGGCTGGTGACCCTGCAATTGCCGGTAACCATTCCCGGTGCGCCGGCTGCGATATTGTATGCACAAATCGATATGAATCGAATGCGCGAGCGCGTGCAAAATCAACCGCTGTCGAAGAATGGTAGAATTCTCTTGATCGACGACAGCGGTAAAGAAATATTCGATGTCGGCCACAAAGACCTGGGAGACCTCAAGGTCGTTCAGGATGCGACGGAAATGTTACGCACCGGGTCGCGCGCGCAGGGCGTGTCCAATTATATCAGACCAACCGGTGAGAAGGTGGTCGGTTGTTATGCGTTTCCCTTGAACCTTCGCTGGGCCATCATAGCCGAAATCAACGAAGAACAGGCCTATGTTGCGGTCGATAAGATGCTTAACACGCTCTCCCTCTGGGTATTGCTCGGCCTTGGCATTGCCGTGTTCGGAGTATTTATTTTTTCGCGGCAAATCAGCCGGCCGATTTTGAAAATGAGCAAAGCTGCCGAAGTGATCTCATCCGGTCAATTCGATGTTAGAATTGAGTACAAAGCCAATGATGAGATCGGCATCCTGGGCAAATCGCTGGTTAATATGGGAAAATCGTTGAAAGATAACTTTGAAAAGATTGAAAACCAGAACAGAGAGTTAGAAGAGTACAGCAAAAACCTGGAGGAAAAGGTAAGTCAGCGTACGGCGGAGTTGAAAGAGAAAAATATCGCCCTGGAAGAGACATTGAAAAAGCTGAAGGAGACGCAGGATCAGTTAATTGTCCACGAAAAACTCGCTTCCTTGGGTGCGCTCACAGCCGGTATCGCCCACGAGATGAAAAACCCGCTTAATTTTGTCAACAATTTTGCCGATTTATCCGCCGGTCTGGTGAATGAACTGGATGAAGAGTTGATCAAAAATAGTGCAAAAATGCAAAGAGAGGATGTTGACAACGTCCGGGAAATTTTAAGTAATCTTAAGATGAATATGACCAAGATTTCCGACCACGGTAAACGAGCGGACCGGATCGTACATAGCATGTTGCAGCACTCCCGCGGCGATACCGGCGAATTTCAGATGACGGATTTTAATAATTTTATTGAGGAATATTTGAATTTTGCCTGCGACAGCATGCGCGCGAAAGATTCCGGTTTCAATCTTAAAATAGAACGCGATTTTGATGACAGCATCGGAAAGGTAAACATCAATCCGCCTTCATTGAGTCAGGTTATTCTCAATATTATTAACAATTCAGGCTATGCCACCAAGCAAAAACAGAATAGAACAGGCGGTGATTATGTTCCAACTCTATCGGTCACTACCAAGGATTTAGGCGACCGGGTACAATTGTGTCTCCGCGATAATGGCACTGGTATTCCCAAAAAGGTCGTGGAGAAAATATTTGAACCCTTTTTCACGACCAAGCCAACCGGGGAAGGAACCGGGCTGGGGTTATCTCTGAGTTATGACATCATCGCCAGGATGCACAAGGGCGAGTTGAAGGTAAACACCGCTGAAGACCAGTACACCGAATTTGTTATTCTGCTACCAAAAAAATAAGCTGGGAAGAAACATGCGAGCAACGAAAAGAGGAATTATCTTTCCCCTGACAATGATCATCATCGGCATTTTGTCCATCTATTTGTATGCCCAGGGAGAGGGAATTAAAACCGTCATCGTACGCGAAGGGCAGGGAGCGCGAGAACTGGCACAGGAGGTATTAGGTGAGCCGGATCTCTGGAACGAAATACTCAAATCCAATCAGCTGCTTTCGCCTTCCGATCTGCGGCCCGGCATGAAATTAGAGATACCTGTTGCGGCCATCAAACGTTCTTTGCTCGAGCTGGAAAAAACGCGCCGGGCCATTCAGCAGGCGACCGATGTCGGCGCCCGCGTTTTTACCCCGGAAACGATCGCCCAGGCGATTGCATTCTACAATGATGCCGTCAAAGAGCGGAAAGCCGGCAATTGGGATAATAGCTATCGCATGTCATTCGAGGCGCGTCAACTGGCCGATAAGTCGCATGCGGAAACCCTGGAAAAAAGAAACACCACCGCCGATGCCGTAGTGACGGACCGGTCCGGTACGGTGCAGAGCAGGGAATCTGCTGAAATGCTGTGGCGGGATTTATCTCTTTATTCGAAGCTATACGAAAATAACCGCGTTCGGACCCTGTCCAATTCGTACGCTGAAATTTCATTCCAGGATCAAAGCCGTATACGTCTCAACGAGAATTCTCAGGCCGTCATCCAGAAAATGCGTGTTGATCTGCTTAAAAAGGAGAGAGATTCCAGCGTCAAATTGGAAAAAGGCGCCGCCTTTGCGCTTTTACAGACGAATCATAAAAAGAAAAAATTTAACCTGAACATACCGGGGGTCAAGACCGAAATCAACTCGAAAAACTTTTGGGTGCAAAAGGATGAGGACGCCACAAAGATCGCCAATTATGAAGGCGAGATCAAGGTATCGTCGCTGGAGACATCCGTCATTATTGAAGAGAATCAAGGATCACAGATCGGAGCCGATGGATCGATCGGCAAATCCAGAACCCTGCTCAGCAGCGCCGAGTTATTGGCGCCGAAGAACAACACCGTTTTACCCGGAGGCAGCATTACCCTCAAATGGAAGCAGGTGGCTCAGGCCCGACGATACCAGCTGCAAATATCCGCGGACTATTCTTTTAAAAATATCATCATCAACCGCGACGATATATTGAATGATTCTCTGCTGGTTACGGATCTTACTGACGGCGCTTATTACTGGTCCGTCGCGGCTATCGACCAGGACGGATTTCCAAGCGCAACCAGTCCCAGAGGCTTTTTCTATGTGTTTTCGGATAAAGATAAACCTTTTCTCTATGTGCATCATCCGCAGGAACAGGATATCTTTCGTTCCGATACGCTCCACATCGTCGGTGAAACCGAAACAGATGTACAATTATTCGTCAATGGACGGGACGTCTCAATCCAGGATGGCAATCTTTTCCGCATCCCCATTAATCTGGCGGATGGCATCAACAAAATTATGGTCACAGTTAGGGATTTAGGCGGAAACGAAACCCAGGTGATTAGAACGGTCATTTATGCCTCCAATCCGGAAGTGCAGATCAGGTATGATGCAAGCATGAAACAGATTCAACCCAGACAATTCCTGGCCCGCGGTCGTACGCTCGACCTGAAAGGCTCCACCGTACCGCTTTCGTCAGTGACCATCCAGGATGATAGGACCGGCGCTTCCTGGCGAACCTTCGCCGATACAACCGGCCGCTTCCAGGTATCGCTTCTGGATATTCCTGAAAGCACGGAGATGACGATGCTGGTGCTAACCCCGGCCGGTTACAGTAAAACCGACACGCTGTGGATTCAGGTCAGCAAAGATGCACCGCAAATCATCCTGACATCGAGCATACCGGCGATCTCTTCGGAGGATACACTCACGCTGCAGGGTGAAGTTGCACATGCTGCAAGGCTGCAATACAACGACGAACCGGTCACCATTGTCGACGGTAAATTTTCCCATACGATAAAATTAAATCCCGGACTCAATGTTGTCAAACTTACAGCGTTTGACCAATTGAATAATGAGTGCATTATTCAGAAAGAGGTCGTCCTCGATCGCACGCCGCCCGAACTGCTGGATTACTCAGTAGTGAAAAAGGCAGCGGTTCCGGATGACGTGTTCGAAATAAAGGTCAAAGCAAAAGATAGTTCGGGTCTGCGGCGTACGGCGAGCGTGGAAGTTGAGGCCGGAGATATGCTCAGTTCGGGATTTTTGCGATTTAACACAACCACGAATACGTATGAAGGCGCATTCAAGTTCCCCAGAGGCACAATTGCAGCTGTGAAAATTAAAACACTCGTTCTTGAAGATTATTACGGCAATCAAAAAATCTTTTACCCTGACTGAGTCAGAGTAGATTTCCTGTCATGGAATTCTCAACCTGGGAGAAAAACGTGAAAAGAAAAAGGTGCATCCTGATTGTGATTTTTTTCATTGCGTCGATATCGATGGCAAGGGACAATATCCAGTTAGTCAATTATGGACCGAGTCAATCCGTTCGTGAAGGGGATGACGATTTTATCCAGCTCATTTTCTTCCGCGTCGATGGCAAATTCAGCGATAGTCTCTACCTCCGGATATTCGATATCGATTGCGGCGGGGATGTCGATTTGAATTTCGGCGGCTGGAATACCGAAACCCGTTTTTCGTTCTACGGCGGTACAGGCGCTTTCTCGTCACCTTCCCTAAAAAATGCCAAGCCGGATGAGGCGGACATCCGGGCCGGTCGAGCGCTGGCGGACGCTGTCTTCGGAGAGGATGCGGCGTTGAACAACAGCTGGCATACGCTCGTTAAGCTCGCTCCCGCGGATGGTGAAAGGATCGGTGATGCCTATTATTTCAAACTGGTCGTTCAGGGTGTCAGCGGCAACGATGCCAACGCCTTTGATGTTCGGCTGAGCTCTTCACCTGCCATGAATGTGACTCCGGCGGAGATCGAGATGTTCTCCTATTCCCCGACCCTTAGGCTGCGCAAGGATGAGAATATCGCCAGTATCACTTTCAAGGTGGCAAAAAATGTAAAACATGTCACGGTTCATAACTTTGACCTGGCAGGAGCGCAGGTGCAGTTGCTCACCGCCTTTCGTTCCAATCTTCCGATCATTCCATCCGGACAGGGGGAGTGGGTAAAGAGCGTCATAGACCTCGAACCGATCGAAACCGGCCGCGAATGCGCCATCGCCCTCGGTCAGGGCGCCGAATCGCCTAACGATGTTTCGCTCTTTGTCACGGATGATCAGGAGGTCGTCCTTCCCATACGCCTGCCTGTTTATTTGAAAAAACTGAACCAGCGTCCGGAGATTCAAAAGAGTTTGATCGCCCTGTCCGACTGTCAATCGATCGTTTTTGATGCCAAGGCCACAACGGATCGAGATGGTGATTTGTTGGAATTCTACTGGGAATTCGGCGACGGCGAAACCGCCACCGGCAGCCGCATCGTCCATCGCTATAACGAACAAAAAACCTACGAGGCATTATTGATCGTCAGCGACAATTCGGGCGAGGTCGGCAACAGCTCTTTCGAGCGATTCAAGGTCAAGGTGAACCAGCCGCCTGTTGCCCAGGCCGGCAAAGATGTCGTAACTGCTCCGAGAAAACCGATCACATTCGACGGCTCCGCTTCCACCGATCCGGACGGCCTGATCACGCTGTTCTACTGGGAATTCGGTGATGGCAGGACGGGATCTGGCCCGGAAGTCAGACATAGCTATCTAAATCCAGGGACGTACAGGGCTGTTCTGCGCGTTGAAGACGATTCGGACAGTCCGTGCAATTTTACTGCCGACGAGATTACCGTCTGGGTCAATGCTGCGCCCACGGCCGTAGCGGGCGAAGATATGCGAGGCTCTGTCGGTCAAATGATCCGATTTAATGGCGAAAAGAGCAGCGACAGCGACGGAGAAATCGTCGCCTATGATTGGGCGTATGGTGATGACGCTAAAGGCAGCGGCAAGTTTTCTCAACACCGCTATGCCTCACCCGGCAAGTACCTGGTGCGGCTGACTGTGACCGATAATGCCGATGTCGACAACAGCCGGCAGTCGGATGAATTGGAGGTATTCATCAATGCTCCGCCGGTCGCCATAGCCGGCAAAGACACCAAGGGAGCCATCGACGAACCATTGACGTTCGACGGCAGCGCCTCGTACGATAGCGACGGCTCGATTATTCTGTATAGCTGGGATTTCGGCGACGGCAGCCGGAAGGAGGGTGTGCAGGTTACTCACGCCTACAAATCATCAGGCAACTATATCGTATCCTTGACGGTTCAGGATGATTCCGGAACCGATTCCGATAAAAGCTCCGCCGACTTGAAAGTGTTTGTCAATCAATCCCCTGTAGCCAATGCGGGACCGGATCAGCTGCTCACTGTTTCGGAAGTGACCTTCTCGGCTGCAGCGTCTACCGATACGGATGGTGATATCACAAAATATGAATGGGATTTCGGCGACGGCACGACCGGTACCGGACCGACCCCGATACATTTCTATAATAAACCGGGCCGATATCAGGTTGAATTAACCGTGACCGACAATTCCGGCACCAAAAACAACCGGGCTTCGGATGTTATGACCGTCGTCATCAATGAAAAACCCATAGCCGATGCCGGCCCTGATCAAAGAGCTGCAATCGACCAGATATTCACCTTCGATGGCGGTGGTTCGCAGGATGCCGACGGCGAGATAGCCGAATATATTTGGGAATTTGGCGATGGACGATCCGCCTCCGGGAAAATAGTCTCCCATCGATATGAACATTCCGGAACCTACGCTGTCGGGCTCACGGTGAAAGATAATACCGGTCAGGTGCAGGCAGCAGATTTTGATGAAGCCATCGTCATTGTTAATGCTCAGCCGGTGGCGCTATGCGGTCCGGATGTCCTAACCGTGCCGGCGGAGAGTGTGCTGTTCGACGGCAGCGGTTCTTTCGATCCGGATCAAGACGCGTTAACCTACCGCTGGGAGTTCAGCGACGGTGAGCATCCGGCAACAACCGAACAGACGAGACGCTCCTTTACAGCGCCCGGTATCTACACCGCTATCCTCACGGTATCCGATAACAGTAATACTACCAACAGCACGGCGCGAGATACGGTATTCATTAAAGTGAATAACGCGCCGATTGCCCATGCCGGCAAGGATATCCATAGCTGCGACAAACCCATCATCTTCGATGGCTCCGCTTCGGTCGATCCGGACGGCGATCCGTTGACGTTCACATGGGATTTTGGTGATGGCAGCAAACACAGTCAGGGCGTGCACGTTTTGCATCATTACCAGCAGGGCGGCACCTATCCGGTGATCCTCACGGTCGATGATGGCCTTGGTCTGAAAAACTCGCGCCATTCTGCCTCCATTACGGTCACCATCAACGAGCCGCCCTATGCCGATGCAGGTGAAAACGAGACGTTTTGCTCGGGAGAGATCATCATTCTAAATGCAGGCAATTCGAAAGATCCGGAGAATAGTCTGTTAAAATATCAATGGGATTTTGGCGATGGCACAACTGCGGAAGGTCTGAATCCGACCAAAATTTATAAGAAGGATGGCATCTATCAGGTCAGACTCACGGTTCAGGACGATTCGGGACTGCCCTGCAATACCTCCGTTGTGACAAAGACCATTCAGATCATCGAATCACCGGTTGCCATCGCAGGGCCGGATCAGGAGGTCTGCACCAATACGCCAGTATTTTTCGATGGCTCCGCCTCACGTGATTATGATGGAGTAGTGAATAGCTATTTTTGGGATTTCGGAGATGGTACAACCGGCGGCGGTGCCACACCGAATCATTCCTATAAAAAAGCGGGGATTTACCGGGTTGTGCTGACCATTACCGGCGATCTACGCGGCGATTGCGACAATTCCAACACCGATGAATTACTGGTGACTGTCCATGATGCGCCGTTAGCGCAATTCAGCGGGGAATCCGTAGCAGCGGTGAATCAGACCGTCACCTTGGATGGTTCTGCCTCCGTCAGCGAAGATGCGGAAATAGTAGATTATCTGTGGGATTTCGGCGACGGTGCAACCGATAGCGGTAAAATCGTCACCCACAGTTACCAACAATACGGCATTTATTTGATAAAATTGACGATCCGGACCAGCGCGGCTACTATCTGCAATTCTTCTACGACCTCAAAACTCATCACCATCAATCAACAGCCGGTTGCCGAGGCAGGTGCGGATCAGATGGTCGGCATCGACCAGTTAGTCTTTCTGGATGGTTCAGCATCTAAGGATGTTGATGGCGCTGTGGTATCGTATCTATGGGATTTCGGCAGCAGCGTAACTAAATCCGGCATGCTCCTGAGGCATCGTTTTGCCCAGGCGGGCAGACATGCTGTGGCGCTCAGAGTCACGGATAACAGCAGCGCAGAAAATAATGTGGATAACGATACCGTGTGGGTGACTGTCAGCAGTCCGGTGCAGCCGGTTATCACCGTTAGCGCAGCCTTAACCTGCCCGCGGGAAACAGTGAGGTTCAGCGCCATGGAATCGCAAAATACCAACGATAAAAAGGTTACCTGTCGGTGGTATTTTGGTGACGGCAAAACAGAAGAGGGGATGGAGGTCGGTCATTCGTTTGCAAAGAGCGGCGTTTATGATGTTGTACTGATGATGGATGATAGGTTGATGCTGGACAACAGCATAACGAGTGCGACGAAAATGATCACCGTCAATCATCCGCCGGTAGCAGTTGCCGGAGGGGATCGGTTGATCTGTCCGGGACAGGAACTGGTTTTTGATGCCGGCCGGTCTTACGATCTTGATGGCGATGATTGGCAGGCAGAGTGGGATTTTGGCGACGGCATCAAATCAACAACCAGGGTCGCCAAACATATCTATAAAAAGTCCGGCAGGTATGTGGCTACGTTGCGGGTGACTGACCGTTCGGGAAGCGCCTGTTCTATGGGAGAGGACAGGGTTCAGGTTATTGTCAATACCCCGCCGTTGGCGGTGGCCGGAGAAGACCGGCAGGTATTTTCCGGCGGTGCGCATGATGCGGTGTTATTCGATGCGACGGCGTCCACGGACGCTGATGGCGACGGCCTGGTTTATGAATGGGATTTTGGGGATGGCAGGCAGTCGCGTGGCGCCAGGGTGTATCATGCCTATGATCAACCAGGAATCTATCACGTTAAACTGACGGTCGACGACGGCAAAAAGACGGCCTGCAGCAAGAGTCAGGATGAGGTCACGATTACCGTGGTGAATCGAAAATAGAGCATATATCGGGAGTTAAGGGAAAAAGCCGGCGCAGGTGTGATTTGACCGCGCCGGTTTTTTAGTTTTTTTTTTTTAAAGGACTTACATTTAAAAAATATATTTGTCTGTTCGAAGGTGTAATACATAACATATCATACAAGTATACAAGGAGCCTGCCCTGTGGACGAAATATTCGCTAAGATTGGCAAACAGCTCACCCTCAGTCAGAAGATCGAACTCAAAATAGAAAACTCTATTCGCGAGAAAAAGTTAGCGCCTGCCAAAAGCTGCCGTCCGAAAACGAACTGTGCGCTATGTTCGGTGTCAGCCGAACGGCGGTACGAGAAGCTTTGCGCATGCTGAGCGCCCGGGGTTTATTGCATATTCGCAAGGGTGATGGCGTCTATGTGAATACGTTTTCCACAAGTCACGCCAGCAAGCCCATGAGTCTTTATTTGGAGTTGCAATTCGACAAAGATTATATTCTGCATCTGGTTCATGTCCGTCAAACCATCGAGCCGTTTATCGCAGGATAGTCGGCGGAAAATCGTACGGACAAGGATTTGGTGAAAATGCAGGCCAATCTGGAGCAGTTTGTCAACCGCGAACAGGAAGTAGATGAAATCGCCCTCCTGGATGTAGAGTTTCATATGGCGATTTCGCATGCCTGTGGCAATCCACTCATCCCATTGATCATGGATCCCTTGTTCAGCATGCTGCCGAAAGTTAAAACTCTGATTGTCACCCATCTGAAAAAAATAAAGAAGGATAATGCTGTCTATGATCATCAATGAATTTTTGACATGATCAGGAAACAGGATGCGTGGGGGGCTTTTGAAGCGATGAAGATACATCTCGTGACAGCGGAGCGTGATTCCCTGGAACTGCTCAAGCATCTTAACGGACAGCAAGAAATTTAAGCCGCAAATTGTGATGGTCGTTTTTCAAGACACATTTTTTTATACGAGTTTTCTATTTTAATTCAATCCGCCTTCTCATGGAGGTTGCTGATGGTCACAAAAGTAAAATGCATGGTGTATGGTCACCTCGTATTCTTTTTCATCTATATATCGCTTTTAATCGCCGGTGATACCGGCAAGATCGCCGGAACGGTCATGGATCGAGCGAACGGCGAGTCCTTACCGGGCGCCAACATCATGATCTAGTCGGTTTGGCAGGATGACCGCGAGGTTCCGATTGATCAACCTCTCGGGCCTGGAGCTATCCCGATTATAATGATCTGATCATCTACGAATATGAGCTGGAATACACGGGGGAGACCGACGGCAATGCCGCCACAATCGAACAAACCGCAACATTGAAAGATTTTATGGCGCTTATTATTTATGGTTTCGCACCTTCCATGTACGGTTACCAGCGGCATTATCAGGAATGGAAATATGAAAGTGGCATCTATCGCGGCGATCAGAACAATTTCTGGGATGCCGATTTCTGGCTGTCCTGGAACATGAATTTGCGCACCAAAATCACCGACGAGAACATTTTTGCCAAGCGGGAGCCGAATAAAGAATTATTCCTCGAATTCAGCAGGACGGACAAAAATAGCGGCGGTCTTTGCAGTCCACAAGCATCGGGTTTCTGCATACTCTATTATGATACCCATCACCGCGAGCTTTTACGTCGCATGAGCATCCAGGTCGCCGCTCTTTGGGCTGCATATAGAGTAACAGCCGACAATACCTACGCCCATTATGCGTTCCGGCATCTTCACGCCTGGTTCATAGATGACGCGACCAGGATGAATCCCAATTTAAGCTATGCCCAGGCAATCAAAGGCGTCACAAAAGGGCGGGGCGTGGGCATTATCGATACCATCCATCTGGTTGAAATGGCCAGAGCCGTTTCGATTTTGAAACGATCTCCGGTGATCTCTGATGATGATTATGATACTATTCGAAAATGGTTCGCGGACTACCTGCTGTGGATGACGACTTCGGAAAACGGTATCGACGAGCGGGAGAGGAAAAACCACGGAACCTGCTGGGTCATGCAGGTCGCTGAATTTGCCGGACTGGTGGGCAACCTGGAAATGCTGGCATGGTGCAGAGAGCGATTCAAGACCGTGCTTTTACCCAACCAGATGGCGCTGGACGGCAGCTTTCCGCTGGAATTGGAGCGGACCAAGCCCTATGGGTATTCCTTGTTCAATCTCGATGCCCTGGCAACGGTGTGCCAGATTCTATCTACCAAAGAGGACGTTCTCTGGACGTTTCAGTTTGACGATGGTCGAGGGATGCGAAAAGCCATGGCATTTCACTTTCCGTTCATCGAAGATAAATCGCGTTGGCCCTATCCGGCGGATGTGATGTATTTCGATCAGTGGCCGGTACGGCATCCCTGCTTGCTGTTTGCCGGACTTGCTTTCAAAAATATAAATTACA
>JAFGSU010000071.1 GCA_016934435.1 Candidatus Zhuqueibacterota bacterium
GCCAGGGCCTCACCCACAGCGCCGGTGGTTCGGGCGATGTTTTCCTCCAGAATGGTGCCGCGGAATACACGCAACACAGCCATGGCTATCACGGCGGCGGGAAACGTGGCGGCCACCGTCATGCCGGCCTTTAAACCCAGATAGGCATTGGCTGCGCCCAGCACCACCGATAACACGACACCGAGAAAAATGGCCTTGAAGGTCAATTCTTTCATATCCGTGTGGATAGGTACATACGGCTTGAACGGTTCTTTGCTTTTTGTTTCTTGCATGAGCTCACCCTCCAAATGGAAACCAATAGATAATTTGATAACGTCTTGTTTGCATTGGTTTGAGACCAAAAAGGTATGACATATGAGACACTCATCCGGTGTAAACAGGCGAAAACGGTCTTCCTGCCGGCGGCACGATAAAAGTTTTTTCTGCGCCCGCTTACTCCGAATGTGCATGAGAGCCTGCGCTCCTGAACACTTGTAGATGTGGCGTCAACATAGCAATAAATTGTAAAAAGATCAAGGAAAAAATGGCTCGCATCGAGCTTTTCGCTCGCAATAGCCGAAAAAAATATGCAAAATGCAGCGATAGTTTTTATTGTTTTTTGCGTTGATTTTATGTATATTTACGCCGTATATCTAAATTCGATTGCAGAGTCGACAACCGAATTGTCGATACTCGACTCCGGTCTGAAAGATCGACGTGACCTGTTCAGGCCGAACCGATGTTGGGAATGCTATTATGCCTTTTTTCAACGATATTACACTCGGCCAGTATTATCCCGGCCATTCGTTCGTTCATCGTCTGGATCCTCGAACCAAAATCATCGTTACCATGTTCGTCATGACCGGCCTTCTGGTGACGTATAACCTGTGGCTCATGACGGCTATAGCGCTCGCATTGATCGCGGCGGTTATAGGATCGCGCATACCGGTTGCTCTGGTCGGCAAAAATCTGCGACCCTTTATCTGGTTGTTCGGCATTACGGTTATCATTCATATGTTCTGGACGTCGGGTCGGGTGCTCTATCAGGTGCCGGTGATTCATGCTGTCATTACCCGGGAGGGGATTGAGCTGGGATTACTCTATTCATTTCGGCTGGGTTTGCTGATCGTGATGGCGGCGGTGCTGACCCTGACCACCTCTCCCATCGAACTAACCGATGCACTGGAAAAACTCGCCGCACCGTTAAAACGATTGCGCGTCCCTGTACATGAAATTGCGCTGATGTTAACCCTCTCTTTGCGCTTTATCCCGACCTTGATGGAAGAGGCGCAAAGAATAAGAAATGCCCAGTTATCGCGAGGCGCTGCATTTTCCGGTAGTTTGCTGAGGCGGATTCGCGGGCTGATTCCGATGATTTTACCGCTCTTTGTTTCCGCCTTTCGCCGCGCCGATGAATTGGCCATGGCCATGGACGCACGCTGCTACAGGGGCGGCGAAGGCAGAACGAGTTATTCGCGCTTGCAGTTTGCGCGAGCTGATTATATTTTTCTGACCGGATCAACGGCTGTATTGATGCTATCTCTGTTTAGCTGATGTGATGTGCGAAAAATTAAATTGATTCTAGAATATGATGGCTCCGATTTCTGTGGCTGGCAGTATCAACCGAATACACGAACGGTACAGTCGGAAGTCGAATCCGCTCTGAGCCGTTTGACGCAAGAATCGATTAAAACGACGGCGTCGGGCAGAACGGATGCCGGTGTGCATGCCCTTGGTCAGGTGATTCATTTTTTTTGTGCAAACAAGTTGCCGGTCAAAGTGTTCCAGCGCGGCGGCAATGCCCTGTTACCCCCGGATGTGCGCATCATAGCGGCCGAACAAGTCCCCCCGACTTTTCACGCCCGCTACAGCGCAGTGGAACGGCAGTATCGCTATTGCATCAGCCTGCAGCAACGGGCGATTGCAAGGCATTATTGCTGGTATGTACCCTATCCTCTCGGTCTGGAGGCAATGCAGCAGGCCGTAGCCGGTCTGGCGGGCGACTGGGATTTTCAGTCTTTTTGCCGGGGCGGCGCGAGTGTATCGCATTATCGCTGCACCATCTATTATGCCGGCTGGCAGGCGCAGGAAGGGAAAATATATTTTGATATTTCCGCCAATCGCTTTCTGCACAATATGGTGCGCATCCTGGTAGGGACCTGCGTCGAAATCGGACGCGGGGCGTTGAGCACAACGGTGATTCAGGAAATCCTGAATGCGAAAAACCGACAAAAAGCCGGTCCCACGGCGCCACCACACGGACTCTATCTTGTTCGCGTCGGTTATGAAAAAGATGCAGGGCAGAATACCTGAACCATCGAAATCCCTGTGCGCGATCGGCAAGCCATAATAATATTATTCGCATCGATAACAGGAATTAAGTGACGGCATGAACTATTCACATCGTATTTTGAAAAAGACCTATTTAATTATTTTCGGATTTATCCTCGCGTATTTTTTCCTGATGGTATGTTCCGGCAAGGAAAACGACGCCGGGCCCAAAGCGCTTTCCGACGCCGTCTATTCCGAGCAGCGCGGCAGCGATGCAGGCGCCGACAATCAGATCGCTGCCATCCAGGACGCGATTTCCAACTCGCGCCACAACGCCATCACCCGCGCCGTGGCGCGCGTGAGTCCGGCGGTAGTGGGTATCAATGTTATTCAGGTGCAGCGGTATGTGCATCGCAATCCCTTTGCCGATGATCCTTTTTTCCGCAATTTTTTTCAGGATATTCCCTATGAGCGCCGGGTCAAAAGCCTGGGTTCCGGATTTATCATTTCGAAGGAAGGATATATCCTCACCAATCAGCACGTCATCGATCAGGCCACCGAGATCATTGTCACCCGCGCCGGCGGTAAGCAATATGTGGCCCGTGAAATCGGACAGGATTATACCACCGATTTAGCCATTCTGAAAATCGAGGGCGATA
>JAFGSU010000072.1 GCA_016934435.1 Candidatus Zhuqueibacterota bacterium
ATATTTATGGGGTCCACCTTCCAGGTGGGATCCACTTAATCGCAATGGAAAAAAGTGTTACCTTCATATTGTCCGAAGGTGTCCAAAAAGTCCAAAAATTCTCAACAATCCAGTTCCCTCGCCCGCTTGCGGGAGAAGGAAAGGGTGAGGGTTATATTATATTTTGTTTGCACTTATGTGGAGCCCACCCTAAAGGGGAACCCCACAAATATGTGTCTTTTTTTTACTTTTTGGACAGCCCCGGAACTGGTTTTTTGAGATTTCCCGAACTTGATCGACAACCTCGCCCCATCGCCGGTTTCGTGAAACCTGTTTTCCAACCGACTTGCGAATGGTCGCTGTTTATTCAAAAATGGACTATTTTTAACAAAAGCATGGAGAGACCTGATGCCCATTCCCACGCGTGAAATTTATTGGAATATTCAGGGGTATAACATTTTATACGCCGTATTCATCATCGCCCTGATCATTTTCGCTTACGGATTCTACCGGCGCTATCGCCTGTGGCGTCTGGGTGGCCCCGAGCGCCGTATCGATCAGGTGAGCAAACGACTGTGGTCCCTGTTCAGGGATGGTCTGGCGCAAATAAGCGTCCTCAAAGAAGCCAGTCCCGGACTGATGCACATCGCCATTTACGGCGGATTCGTCGTACTCACCATCGGCACTATCCTGGTGCTGCTGCAGGCCGATTTCTCGCTGCAGATTCTCTACGGCTCTTTTTATTTGTGGTACAGCCTGATTCTGGATTTGTTCGGTGTGCTTTTTCTACTGGGATTGCTCTATGCGGCTTTCCGGCGATACATCCTGCGCCCCGAACGGCTCAACCGCCTGGCCGACGATGCCGTGATTCTGTCTCTGCTGTTCATTATCGGTGTGAGCGGCTTTATCATCGAGGGCGCGCGTCTGGCTGCGACCCAACCCGCCTGGGCTGCCTGGTCGCCCGTCGGTCAATGGATCGCCAGCTGGTTTGCATCCGCCTCACCCGCTGCCATTGCCGCCACCCATCGCTACACCTGGTGGTTTCATCTGCTCATCTCCATGGGATTTATTGCTTATATACCCTTTTCCAAGCTGTTCCATATCTTTACCGCTCCTGCCAATCAGTTTTTTAAAACGTTGCAGCCCAAAGGCCAGCTCGCTGCCATCGACATGGAAAAAGCGGAAAATTTCGGCGTCACCGATCTGACCCAGTTCACCTGGAAACAGCTTTTGGATCTGGATGCCTGCACCGAGTGCGGCCGCTGTCAGGATCAATGTCCGGCTTTTAACAGCCGGAAACCATTGTCGCCGAAAAAAATAATCATCGACCTGCAAACCCACATGAGTGACCGCGGCGTGCAGGTGCTGCAGTTGAAGAAAAAAGGCGAGGAGATCGCGTCCGAATCGCCGGTTGGCACGGCTGTGGCCGACGATGAAATCTGGGCTTGCACCACCTGTATGGCCTGCCAGCACCATTGCCCGGTCGCCATCGAGCACATCCAGAAAATTGTCGATCTGCGCCGCGCCCGGGTGATGATGGACAGCCAGTTTCCTCAGGAACTGAACACCGCATTTCGCGGCCTCGAGACCAATGCCAATCCGTGGAACATGGGCCAGGATGCCCGCGCCGACTGGATGCAGGGATTAAATATTCCGCTCATGGCCGAAAATCCACAGGTGGACTATCTCTGGTTCGTCGGCTGCGCCGGCTGCTATGACGATCGCGCTCGTGATATTTCCCGCGCTCTGGCGACCATTTTGCAAAAAGCCGGCGTCAGCTTTGCCGTCCTCGGCGTCGAGGAAAAATGCTGTGGCGATCCCGCCCGTCGCGCCGGCAACGAATACGTCTTTCAGATGCTGGCCGAGGAGAACATGGCCACCTTTAAACAGTACACATTCAAAAAAATCCTCACCGCCTGCCCACACGGGTATCATATGATTAAAAACGAATACCGCCAATTCGGCGGTGAGTTTGAGGTCATCCACCATTCCGAATTAATCGCGGGACTCATCAAGGATGGTAAATTAGCATTGCGGCCCGAAAAAGCGGGCAGTGTGACCTATCACGATTCCTGCTATCTGGGGCGTTACAATGATATTTACCTGGCGCCGCGAACCGTGCTCGCAGCCGCCACCGGATCCGGGGTGAAGGAATTACCGCGCTCAAAGGAGAAGAGCTTTTGCTGCGGCGCCGGCGGTGGGCGCATGTTTATGGAAGAAACCCTCGGCGACCGCATTAACCATCTGCGCGTGCAAGAAATAGCCGACTCGGGTGCTTCTGTGGTGGCGTCGGCCTGCCCCTTCTGCCTCGACATGCTCGACGACGGCGCCAAGGAAAAGGGATTGGAAGAGAAAATCAAAGTCAAAGATATCGCCCAGATTGTGGCAGAAAAGATGAACGGTTGAGCAGAGCCTCATTTCATCGTATGGCTTTTACAAACGAGCATCAATTCTCAGATGGACTGTGTTGGAGCGTGGTGGTCTCCGCTGTCATTAGAAGAGGTTGTCCCAAAAGTCCAGAAAATCTCAAAAATCCAGTTCCCTCGCCCGCTTGCGGAAGAGGGAAGGGGTGAGGGTAACGATTTGTTTTAATAAAAGTTAAATTGCATTCGAGAACCATTCGATTAAAACCCGAACAGCGTATCAGATGAATCATTTTTTACTTTTTGGACAGCCATGAAGCAATCTCCGCCACGGCCTTGGAAGTGAAGGAACGGATAATTAGTATACTATCAAGACTGCGTTGGAACGAAGCAATCTCCGTCATGTACTTGGAAGAGAATGACCAGGACTCGCGTCACGCTGCAACGGCGCCTCGAACTCACAAAAAAAGCCACGAAACGGCGATTTAGTCTTATCGGTATCAGAAGATTTTCGTTAAACAAAAGGATCCTTGTATCCTTGAGGTCATTAAAAGTTAAAACTAATCCAAAACAACAGTCTCCTCCCGTGATCTCGGCAAAGGCACAGGGTGAGGGCGTACAAATAAACGGGCATGGAAGCCAAACGCGCGGCAACAGGATTTTGCACGGCCTCCTGCTTTTTTCCGCACTGCTCTATTTCGTATTTTTTATCGCCGTCGCCCTTACGCGCCTCACTTATCCCTATGCCCTGGAATGGGCCGAAGGCGGCATGCTGGATCATGTCCACCGCATCCTGCTGGGCCAACCGCTTTATGTTGCGCCCTCGATGGCGTTCACACCTTATACTTACACGCCCCTCTATTTTTATCTTGCCGCCGGATTGGCTAAATTCTTGGGGACAAGTTTTATCCCCCTGCGTCTGATCTCTCTACTCGCCGCTCTGGCGTGTTTTTATCTGATCGGATTATTTGTGCACCGGGAAACCGGCAGTCGATCCACTGCGTTTTTATCGGCTGCGTTGTTCGCTGCCACGTTTCAGATCAGCGGCGCCTTTTTCGATATCGGGCGGGTGGATAGTCTGCTGCTGTTTTTTTTGCTGTGGGGATTTTACCTGTTTCGTTTTCGGCAGGGCGCTTGGGCTATGGTAGCTGCCGTCCTGCTGTTCTTCACCGCTTTCTGGATCAAGCAGACGGC
>JAFGSU010000073.1 GCA_016934435.1 Candidatus Zhuqueibacterota bacterium
GCCGAGGCATGCGAATGTCGTATTGCCGGCATTATCGATCGCATGGAGACGCAGAAATATATGGGCTATCCAATACTCGGAGACGATGATGACGCGGCCGCATTGTTTTCGCGATATGGTGATATTCCTGTTGTATTAACGCCGGATGCGCCGGCTGTCCGGTGCCGTCTGGCAGAGTGGTATAAAAAACTTGGCTGGAAATTTGCAACACTTGTACATCCCCAGGCTTACGTCTCCCGTTCTGCGCGATGGGGTGAAGGGATCGTGGTGCAATATGGGGCGCATATATCTGCATGTGTGACTATTGGAAACTATGTAAAAATAAATACCTACGCTAATGTGATGCACGATACGGTGGTGGGTGATTACACGACCGTGGCGCCGAATGCGGTCGTGTTGGGACGGGTGAAAATTGGCCGGTTTTGCTACATTGGCGCCAATGCGACCATTTTACCGGACAAACATGTGGGTGAGGGAGCGATTGTGGGCGCGGCTGCCGTTGTCAGCAAAGATGTGCGTCCCAGCGTAAAAGTGGCTGGAATTCCGGCGAGAGAGATGAGATGAAACCGAGAATACTGACCATTATTTCCAACTTTAATGAGCAGCGCGAGATAGAAAATTGCATCCGCAATTTCCGCGAGCATGCCAGCATCGAGTCGGATTTACTGGTTATCGATAACAGTTCTTTTGATAAGAGTATTGAGCTGATCAGGGCGGCTGGCGTGGATTATGTGGCCCATCCGGTCAACACCGGCGGCAGTGCCGGGGTGATCAAAACGGCGCTTCGCTATAGCTTTATGCACGATTATGATGTGTATTGTCATCTGGATGGCGATAATCAGCATGACCCGGCCGAGTTGCATCGTCTCTTGCAGCCGATACTGGATGATGCGGCTGATATTGTTATCGGCTCGCGGTTTATTAACAAAGAGGGATTTCAATCTTTCTTTTTCCGGCGCATGGGTATTTTTACTTTTTCCGGCCTTGTCTCCTGGCTGGCCGGACAAAAAATTACCGATTTGACATCCGGATTTCGCGCTTATAACCGTCGGGCGATCATGTTTTTTGCCCATCAATACAAGCACGAGTTCGAAGCCTGCGCGCAGATGCTGCTCATTTCATCCTTTGCCGGGCTGCGGATTCAAGAAGTGCCCGTTGTCATGCATCCCCGGCGTACGGGCAAATCTGAATTTAACCTGATCAAGATGATCAAATTTCCCGTTTATAGCATGATATCGATATTTGGCGCATTGCTGCAACGCGACCGGATCAAGGAATTAGCCAATGCCACTCAATTTTAAAATACTTGCTTTTCTTTCGGCCATTACCTTTTTTGCCATTTTTATTTCCCTGGTTAAACGCAAATCCATCAAGCCGTTTTATGCTTTCTTGTGGTTCACTATTTCGATGATTTTTCTCAGCGTCGTTGTCTTTGAACAGCTGTATAAACGCCTTGCTGATTTTTTACAGTTAACCGATGCTTCTTTTTTCATTATTGTTGGGGTGATCTTTTTTCTGATGGTGTATGTATTGCACCTGTCGCTGCGTATTTCAGAGATGGCGGATCGCATTCAGGAATTGATTTCTTATACGGCGATTCTCGAGAACCGCATCCGAAAAATTGATGCGACGTTCGACCGGGGTCCGTCTGAGCCTGTTAAAGATGAGCGTTCGGGGTAGTATTTTATTTATTGGGAGGTTGGATGAATTTCATACGTAATTTTCGCGCACGTATGATCGGGATGATGATCGTCATGAGTGTGTTTGCAACCTTGTATGCGCAGGAATATAATACTCCGTATCCAAGGGTGATGTTTCAGCGTCCCGCAGGTGTTGGTGGGGGGGCGGTACAGCACTTTTTTGCCCGCTTTGATCTCGCCATTCATGGGGGCGGCGGGCCCAGTGCTTATGCACTGAATGACAGTATCCGCAGGCTCAATCCGGGTGTCATTATTCTCGGAACCAGCCGGCAGGGCGTGTGGCCGGGCAGTTTTACGCCGGAATGTTTTATATTTAATGCTGCCAAAGCGACCTTGACGCGGGAAGCCAAACCCGGGGACACGGAAATATTTGTCACAAGTACCGAGGGTTTCCCGACCAGCGGGGATAGATATCGTTACGCGGCCGTCGGCGGCGATACCTGGATCGTCTATGAGGATGTGACGCCCACGAGTTTTGTTGGCGTTCCAGCCAGTGGCGATTTTTCCCTCACGCGTACACACCGCGTTGGCGAAACGATGCGTACGCCTATCCGTTTTGTCGGATTCGGTATGCTGCACAACATCACTCCGTTTGCGCCCCTGGTAAATGGCGAGCCGGTCTGGAAACATTTTATCGATGCGCGCTTTGATCCGGAGAAGCAGGATTTCAGTCATTTTGATGGTGTTTTTTATGATGCGTTTCGCTTTTTTTTCTGGCCGGATGATATCAATAACACGGTGGATCTCGATAATAACCAGATAAACGATTTGAATGAACACGGGCTGAGCTGGCTCAACGAACAGTGGGCCGATGGGGTTGAGAAAATGCTCAACTATGAAAGGCAAAAGCTCTTGCAGGTGAATCCGGATAAACCACCCATCATCGCCATCAACACCGGAGCAGCCCAGGATTGCTATGGCCTCGAACTGTGCGATGGCATGATGTGGGAGGGATTCATGCGCTTTGCTTCGACATGGGAAGAGATGGTCCGTGTGAATCGTCTCTGGGAAAACCGGCACCAGCCCGTCTATACCATGATAGAGGATTATGATGCCGAACACCGCCGGGCTTATTCCAAGAATAAATTTGCTTATATGCGCTATGGCCTGTCCACCGCGTTGATGGCGGGTGCTTACTATGGCCGTAC
>JAFGSU010000074.1 GCA_016934435.1 Candidatus Zhuqueibacterota bacterium
GCGACCTTTTTGATGTACTTGTACAGGATCTCCACACTGATGAGAAATATAATATTAGAATCATTGACAAGCATGACAGAAAAAATGAAGTCTTATCCATGTCAGAAAGCCTGGGGGTGTCAGACAGGGTGAGTTTCCGGCAGAGCGCCATACAGGACCTGAAATTATCCGGCAATACAAAAAGGGCCTATTTTGTATGCACGGACGATGACATGGGAAACCTGATCACGGCAATGACCCTGGCATGCGATGACAATGCAACACGAATATACGTAAGGATGGAACACTGGCCTCTTTCCGGTGTTGCGGAAAATCTTGGTAAAGACCGGGGTGTTGTATTCATAAACATCAAGGAACTGGTTATCCAGGGGCTTGAAAATCTACCGGGCATTTTTCGATTGCCAGAGGAATCAGATTTGAAGCGTAATAGATTGAATTGCTCTTCACCATCCATTTTAAATGAATGCAGCGAATAGTGATCCAGGGATGCAGGTCGGGTTAAGAACCCAACCTGCCTGGCTTAACGATATATAAACCAACAGCCGGTGACGGCAGGCGAGGCCGTTATTTTTTTTCCGACTCTGCTGCAGGCGGCTCGACATCTCCCCAAAGATAGCGTGCATATTTCAGGTAGCCCTGAACATTGTTGAGGCGGGCGTCAACATTGCTTTCAAGAGGCATGACATTGCCGTCAATCAAGGGTCGCAGATATTTTGCCAGTTCCATGGCACCGCCACCGCTGATTATAATGAGATCGATATCCCAGTCGTTAGCCCACAGGCGCCTGACATCGTTGGCAATGATGCTGGCTGAATGCTCGAATACCTTATCACGTAGTTTTGAGATGTTGTACTCTTTACCCCGGATCTTGATTAATCCGGTTTCGATGGCCTTGTAAAGCCGGTACAGTTCGATGTCTACATTGCTCTCTTCGCGCAACTTTTTGGCGATGGCGCTGAAGCTCTCGGAAATCCCGGTATCAGAGGTGCTGCTGCCTCTCTGGATATACTCCATCCCCTGAAAGATACAACAATCGGTTGTCCGGAAACCGATATCGATGATGCCGATTTTTTGCTTGGCAAGTTCACGGTTTGTAAATTTACCGGAATCGCTCATCAGCAGATTTAAAAAGCTGCCGAGCGGCTGTGGGAGAATCTTCAGGTTATTGATATTAACCCGTCTGCTTTCGCCTGGTCCGTCACCATTATAAAAAATGATTTCATGAATCCCCTTGAGCATTTTCATCAGACGCTGGTTATATTCTCTGTAGAAGCCGACCGGAAGTCCGGTTACAACGTTGACGTTGGCATAGCTATCGGAAAGATTGCTTATGGCCGTCATAGTCAGGACCTTGCTGAATTCGGTAAGAAGCTTCTCCTGGTCGAGGGTAAACTCTCGCGCATCGGAGTGCTGCTCCGCGAAATCTCCCACGAAATAGGCCCGACCATCCATCTCGACATGCATGCAGGGACCGGATTCGTTTTTTACTATGGGCAGACTGAACTGGATGTCAGTCGCTTCCCCTAAAACGGATTTGAACAGGATAAACTCTTTGCCATCAGTAGCTTTTGTAAAACCGAATCCAACATCTACTCCTACGACATCCATCTAATTCCTCCAGGTCCTAAGGTGAAAATTATAAACGAACATTTGCACAAGCGCACCTATAGATTCTTATTTTTTTGAAAGAAATTATACCCCAGAATTACAATACATTGTCAAGAACAAATCTGTATGACATTTGAAAGACTATGGCAAGTAGTATTTTTGATGATCAGGGTTCAAGAAAGCAAGGATTCAAGGGTTCAAGTAAAAAATATTTGCAGAAATAGAAACCTTCAACTACATCTATATAGAATTCTATTTTTAAAAAGGAGGAGGAATTACCATGGTAAATGCATTTGAATCGTTTCCGCACCTGTTATCCCCTTTGAAAATAGGGAATGTACTGTTCCGTAACAGGATGTTCGCAGCACCGGTTAACTCAGCTGACATTGTATCAGATGGTCAACCTTCGCTTGAATCGGTCGCATATTTTGAAAGAAAGGCGATGGGTGGCGCTGCGGCTGTCACATACGGAGAGGCCGACGTGGACCCTGACGATTATCGGGAAGGGCCGTATCCCCGTGAGATCACCCGGATGAGCAATTATAACTATGCGCGTCTTGCAAGCGCTGTAAAACGTCAGGGCGCTGTCCCTGTTTTAGAGCTGTGCTTTGCGGGCATCCATGCCCGTATGTATACTGGAGGTGATAAACCCGCCTGGGGGCCGGTTGATATGGACCTGCCATTTGGCAAGAAAGTCGCAGCAATGGCTGAAGAGAAGATCCTCCAGATTATTAACGAGTTTGGAAATGCGGCATTTGCCGCGAAAAATGCCGGTTTTGAAATGATATGCCTGCATGGCGCCCATGGCTTTGGCCTGCAGCAGTTTATGTCGCCGACCATAAACAAAAGAACAGACAGATGGGGTGGCAGCACTGAAAACCGCTGCCGCTTTGCCGTTATGGCAATCGATCAAATAAAGCAGCGCTGCGGCTTAGCTTTCCCTGTGGAAATTCGCATCAGCGGTACGGAAATCGTAAAAGAGGGCTACGGCATTGACGAAGGGTGCCGGATCGC
>JAFGSU010000075.1 GCA_016934435.1 Candidatus Zhuqueibacterota bacterium
CCGGCAGCAGCAGCTCCACTGTTCGTCGGCCGTCTTCGAGCCGGAGTCGCAGCTCCAGCGTCAACCGTTCAAGTTCCAGCAGCGGTCGCCGCAGTTCGAGCATCCATCGCTCCAGTTCGAGCGGCAGCCGCAGTTCCAGCGTCAGCCGTTCCTCCTCCAGCAGCAGTCGCAGCAGTAGTAGCAGTGGCAGCAGAAGCAGTTCATCAAGATCGGGTTCTACCTCGAAAAGGAGATAATATATCCGGCAATCTGTACAAAGTCATGCAATGATCTGGAGATACACTATGGAACCTATCAGAAAAATCAGCGGCCTGATAATACCGCTGGCTGTGTTCTTTATCTTTATGTCCGTTAAAGGACAGGATAAGGATGTTATTCCGGAAGAATTCTTTTTCATGGGAAATGAGCTCGGTGTCGGCGCTCGCGCCATCGGCATGGGTGGCGCCTACATCGGGGTTGCGGACGATTATGCCGCCGCTTACTGGAATCCGGCCGGATTGGCGCAAATACGCCGCATGGAGTTCAATTTAGGTTTTTCGCATAATTCCGCCCAGGCGGATGCCACCTATCTGGATGACCTGCAGTCGTCCGATGCCGATTATACGCGGCTCAATTCTCTGGGATTCGTCTTTCCGGTGCCGACCTATCGCGGCAGCCTGGTTTTCGGCATCGGCTATCAAAAAGTGCGGGATTATGACAGCAATACCGAAATCGGCGCCCTGTATCGCGGACAGGATCCGGCTTATCTCGATTATACCTTCCAATATTCCATCTACGACCTTTTTTATCAAGACCGCCCCGACACCATGTTCATAACCGATATCAGCGATTCTTTGTATCAGAGTAAATCCTTCCTGTCGGAAGGCAGTCGCAATATTTTTTCCCTTTCCGGCGGTCTGGAGATACAAAAGAATTTTTATATCGGCGCCAGTCTCAATTTCATCGGCGGTAAAAGCGAACGCTTTTACGAATTCAAGGAAGAAGATATCTACAATATTTATGATTACTGGTATCAAGAGACCATCGACGATACTACCTATTATAATATTTCGGATCTTGATTATTGGAATTATACCCAGACGTTGAACGATGAAATAAGCGCCGTTAATTTCAAGATCGGCTTTCTCTATCGTTCAGGTAAAACCTGGCGCGTTGGCGCGACCGTGACGAGCCCCACCACCTATACCGTCAAAGAAACATGGAACTGGTCGCAGACGGAACAGTATGAGTACGACAATCTGCTCTATGAAGACGGTGATGAGGGTGAATACGAATACCGTTATCGTGAGCCCTATTCGTTCGCTTTTGGCGCATCATTTAAAAAGTTCAATCTGCTGTTGTCGGGCGATGTAGAGTTCAAAGATTGGTCGCAATCCGAATTTCTCGATCCGCCGCTTGAGGGTTTGAAAGTGGCTGCTTTGAACCACGCCCTCAAGCAGGAAATGAATCAGGTGATGAAATATCGCGTCGGTGCGGAGTATTTTGTCCCCATCGTCAATGCGCGCATTCGCGGTGGATACTTTCACGATCCTTCGCCCTATGAAAACCAAAATTTGCGCCCCGACCGGGATTATTACTCGGGTGGTTTAAGCTTTCTGCTAGATAAACAGATGATGCTGGATCTCGCTTATGTTCAGACCAGCTATCAGGAAACGGTTTCCGACAACCTGCTCAGCAAACCGGTTGAAATAGATAAAACTTTCGGCAAGTTCATCGCCTCTTTATCGATTCGATTCTAAGTCAGGCAGCAAATGGATGAGGGCATTATGCAAAATTTGCTGCAGCGGAGAATGATGCAGACACCATGATCGCCGATTTTGAGAAGGGAGTGAAATGTTCACTCCCTTTTTAATAAGGAGCAAGTGCGCATGACCTACAAAAGAATAGTATTGGGCCTACTCGTTGCTTTTCTGATTTATCTGGCATTGGCAGGGTGCGGAGGTCCGCGACGTCTGGTGCCGCCCAAAGTGGCGTCGGAGATCAAGCTGGATTACCCGCTCTCGGCCCAGATGAAAAAGATCGAAGGCGAAGTGCGCGTTGCCGTTTTTGTCAGCCCCGAAGGGCGAGCGCAACAGTCGGAACTGGTGCAATCTTCGGGATACGCGGAACTGGACGAAGCGGCGCTCAAGTTTACAGAAGACCTGGCCTTCGAGCCGGGGACTCTCGACGGTAAACCCATCGGGGCCTGGACCAAATTGCTGTTGCGCTATAATCTCACCGAAGTTGTTTTCAATAAAAATAAATGGCTGTATGATGTGCAAAGCTTGCTGGATCATGCCGACAGGGCCGATAGCAGCGAGCGGGAAACAACCCTTCGGCGGCTCTATACCCAGTATATCGGCATGTTGAATTATGTCGGAAATGTAACCGACGTTTCTATTAATTCTTACATTCGCTCGGTCATTCAGAAGGAGACAGAGGCGTACTGGCAACCTTTCTGGAATCATTTTGCCGCCGCCTTTGTCCTGCTGGATGATTTTTTATTGCGTTTTCCACAATCGCATTTGACCGAGCAAGCCCGCGAGGACCTTATTAAAAGCATCCTCGATATGGAGTTTGAGATACGAATTCGCCTGTTAAAATCGAAACGACCATCCCCGCATTACTCCGAATTGATGGATTTGTTGGAATCACGGTTGGAATCTTTGAAAATGACACAGGAAATCGAACGGGAGGAAGAGTGAAAAAATCTCTGATGGCGCTGACATTGGTTTTTCTACTGACCGTACCAACTA
Source organism: Candidatus Zhuqueibacterota bacterium (assembly GCA_016934435.1). Taxonomy (GTDB): domain Bacteria; phylum Zhuqueibacterota; class Zhuqueibacteria; order Residuimicrobiales; family Residuimicrobiaceae; genus JAFGSU01. The sequence continues at coordinate 2,736 of JAFGSU010000075.1, forward strand.
TTGCACAGCGCAAAGGGAACTCTGAAACCGGCGGCTATATCATGTTCAGTTCTTATAACGAAGCCGATAAAAAAAATTACGGGCAACTTTTTCTGCAGAACTGGATTGGATACTATATTAGCCGATCGGTGGGGGTTGATATTGAACCGGCTCTGAATATCGGTTTCCATCCGGATTCAATCAGTGTAACCCTACTCATGCTCGCCAGTATGCGGTTCCGTCTGTTCGATATGACGCCCTCGGGCTGGCGTAAAATCGATTATCTGAGACGGGATTATGGTATTAGTTCTTCTCTCTTTGCTCACATCGGATTTGGCTACTGGTCTGATGGGTATAGCCTGACCGAAGGGATTTCTGAATCGCGATCCGGTCCAGCGTTGATGCTGGGCGTCGGCACGCAATCGAGGTTCGGGCGCTGGTCTACCATGCGCATCAAACTGCAGTGGGTGGAGATGTTCTCTACCTCCGGATCAGGTGGAAAGGGACGCTCGTTGATTCTGGTGGGCGTGGGATTTGGTGTATTTATTAGGTCCTGATAATTATTGACTTTCATCGCCGTTTTTGTTACATTTATTAAGGTGAAATAAAAATTGTCAACAGGGCATAAGGGATGATGTCATGAAAAAGATCATACTAATCGCAACAAGCCTGGCGATGATGACGAGCATGTTGTGGGGGCAGATTGACAAGCGGTCCCTTTCGAAAAATAGCAAAAGTGTTCTTATAGAGCCGGAATCCTATTTCAACAAACCCGTTCAACTGATCGATGTGCCGACCGCCGGTCTGCTGCGGGGTGGGGATCTGAAGGCGAGTTTGCGTCTATACGAAGATGGGGGTATGTTGATGCGACTTTCAGTCGCTATCTCGCGCAAAATGATGTTCGGCATATCCTATGGGGGGGATCATATCATCGGCGGTAGAAAAGTGAGCTGGAATGAAATGCCGGGCGTCCATTTTTCTTATCGCGTCGTCGAAGAGAACCTGGTCATGCCGGCCATCGTCCTCGGTTTGGATACACAGGGGTACGGCAGATACTGGCGCCGGTCCGACTATGCGGATACAGTGAGCGTCGATCCTGCCAGGCGGTTGCTCGATCGCTATACGATCAAGTCCCGTGGATTTTTTGCCGTGGTCAGTAAAGGTTATGAGTCGTTGTGGAAAGTGGGCCTGCACGGCGGCGTTAATTACAGCCTGGAACAGAGCGATAAGGATAAGGATATCAATATCTTCGCCGGTCTGGATATCCAGCTCAGCCGCGATATCGCCGTTGTTTTTGAATATGACTTTGCCATGAACGACAGCCATCTCAAGAACACCGGCAATGAACGGGGCTACCTGAACGGCGGCTTCCGCTGGGCATTTCAGCACGATATGTTCCTTGAATTTGATCTTAAAAATCTGCTGGCCGATAGAGAGGGCAATCACGATTTCGTGCGAATATTGCGAATCGTCTATCACAGCCATATCCTACCCTATTGAAAGAGGTGATTGCATTGCGTAGCGGATGTTATATTGGATTGATCACGCTGCTTGGTTGTTTGTATCTCACATCCTGTTATACTACTTTTCGGGCGCCGCGGCAGAACGGATTGAACGATGAAAGGAATGTCGACGATTCGGCGATCAGAGAGGATGCGATCGACAGGTATCTCACCCCCAGCCTGCCTGAAGCGCGCTGGCATGATTACGATTGGATTTATTACTACCAGTCCGCCTGGTGGTTGGATGAATCCCAGGGAATCTGGGGTACGGAGGCAGCGAGTCATCCCGATCCCGAGGAATACCGCCGACGTTTTCCGCAGGGCCAGTATCCTGACGGCGGTTCTGTCGCCGCGCCCGCTCCGACCTTCAGTGCGCCGGGGTTGTCAAAACCGCGGGAA
>JAFGSU010000076.1 GCA_016934435.1 Candidatus Zhuqueibacterota bacterium
AAGGGCGCTGGACATGGCCGGTAACTCCGCAGCGGAGACCGACATGCCGAACAGACTCAGGGGCAGCAGATAGAGCGTCTGCGCGTAACTCAGGGCGGCAAAGGCGCCGGTGGGCAACAGGCTGGCCAACAGCTCATCGATGTAGCCGCTGATCTGGATGGCGCCGCGGCCGAAAAAGACCGGCATAAAATTCCGGATCACCGTGCGAACGTGAATATTATTAATTGCGGGTGAAAACCGCAGCCCTTTCGCCAGCCGCAATACATTCGGCAATTGCACTAAAAACTGCAAACCGCTGCCGACCACCGAGGCCCAGGCGATGGTCTCGGCCAGAGAAAACTGTCCCATCTTTGGCCCATAGAACAGCAGCGCCGCAATCATCACTAAATTCCACATCACCGGCGCGGCGTAGGAGAGGAAGAATCGGCGGTGGCTGTTGAGGATGCCCAGACACCAGGCCGACAGCACCAGCAGTCCCATACCGGGAAAAAGAATGCGCACCAGCTGAATGGTGAGCTCGCGTTTTGCGCCGGTGAAGCCGGGTGCGATCACGGCGATCAGGTAAGGCGTGACCAGCACGCCTAACAGCACCAACAGCGACACCACCAGCGATAGAATGGTGGCAATGGCTCCGGCGACGCGACCGGCTTCTTTTTCCTTGCCTTCGGCTAATAACTTGGCGTAAACCGGAATGAACGAAGCGGAGAGCGTGCCCTCGCCGAAGAGGTTTTGCAAAAAATTGGGGATGCGAAAAGCCGCCTTAAAGGCATCGGCGGCGTCGGAGTTGCCGAAAAAGTGGGCGAACACACGGTCGCGGATCAAGCCGGCTATTCGGCTGAGGAAAATGCCCGATGCCACCAGCAGGGCGCCGCTACGGCCTGGCCGCGGTCTTACCGGTTGAGCGGTTATGATGGTTTCATCCTGCGTCAATAGAATACTCCGGAGAATGATGGTACTATGATGATTCATCCGAATTGGTGTAGAGCCCACCTGCAGGCACCGAGGCTTTGAACAGGATCGATGGCTCAATGGCCTCTAGGGCGTACGAGTAGGGTGCCGGAAAAAAATAGCATTCACCCCGAATCATCTGCATTCGTTGATACTTTAGCATACCCTGGTAGATTAAGAATAATTTTAGGCCGTGCGTTTCATCATCTGTGAAAATCTGTCCGCGTTCCAGCTCGATCCGGCTCAGTTGAAAATCGTCGGCCGGTGTCTGATAGACCGATTCATATTCTGATTGTTTGGTCGTGGATAGCAACTCGACCGGGCCGCAGCGGAAATCGACGATTTTCAACAGCTCTTCAACGTCGACATGTTTGTTCGTCAACCCGCCGCGCAATACATTATCGGAACTGGCCATAATTTCGACGGTGGCGCCTTCGAGATAGGCATGCAGGACGCCTGCGGCCTGAAAAGTGCCCTGTCCGGCTTTAAGGTGCAGAAGATTGAGCAGGTAGATGCTGAAAATGCCGCGGTCGCGATGGCTGCCGGCTCTCCTGAACGCCCGCGCCGCTTTCACCGCCCAGTAATGGGGACTGATTTTCTTCAATTGACCGTTATCATATAAAGGCTCAATGCGAGCCAATAATGGATCGATGGCTCGGTCCACTTCAGCCTGCGGCAACAGCATGAGATGACGGTAGAGGTCTCGTAATAGCTCCTCTCTGCGCTCATCGTAGGGTTCCAGACCGGCTATGTGCAAATTAAAATCGGGAGCCAGGGCTTTAAAAGAAGGGATCGAAGCAATCACATCGGCGATTTCGTGAAGGGGTCTGAATCCGTGCAACATGTAAAAATCGGTCAGAGCCACATGCGCTTCGGGTTTATGGTTTTTATCCTTATAGTTACGCTGCGGTGCGTCAATGGGAACACCTGCAGCTTCCTCCGCCGCAAAACCGATCTCAGCCTGTTCTTTGGTCGGGTGCACCTGGATGGAGAGCATGGCGCGGGCATCTAAAATTTTAAGCAGGAACGGGAGTCTGGGGCCGAATTTATCCATCACAAAGTAACCCAAATTCCCCGCTGGGTACCATGATATCACCTCATCCAGGCCGACTTTAGACCGACTCTCATCCGGCGATGAACCGAAAGGTTGCGGCCGAATCAGTATTGCACGCGCGGTACCTTTAGGATGATCGCCCAGCCATAATTCGGCAAACGGTCTTTGGTTCTTATTGGAAATACCCAGCAATGCCGGGATAAAAGAATAACCGCCCCAGTCGTAATGCTGTACATAACCTTCCAAAAAATAGGGAGGGATAACGTATGATTTTATCAGTCCATGCATGCCATTTATCGAATTTGTGTCACGAACTTTTCAGCCGGATGATAAAGAGAGGGGACACGGAGCATCCGGCCGGCTGTCACACCGCTTGAGTAAGCTGTGTGAGCACTGATTGATCCTGAATTATGTCATGCCTTCTGCTGCAATCACGGCTATCTAAATACAAAAATATCATATAAATGCGGAATACCCAGGATTGACACCGATTCGGCGCCTACAGGTTAATCAAGGAATCCTGTAGGTGGCATATTTTTAGTCCAGTGCGCGGATTTACACCGAATCTGGGATTGAATAAACGTTTCCATGCACCCTCCGGAGCGGAGTGAAAAGATGGAAAAATAGTCTGGATGCCGCATCATGTAAACCGGTACTGTTGCAGGGTGCGCGCGCTTTCGGTGAGCACCACCTTGAAGAAACCCGTAGTCGGCACCGCCACTAACATGCCGATGATGCCGAACAGATGTCCGCCCACCAGGATCGCCAGCAGCACTAACAGCGGGTGCAAATCGACGCTCGAGGAAACCACCATCGGCTGGATCAGAGTATCGTCGATCAACTTCAGTCCGGCAAAGGTGAGTACAACCCACAGCGCCTGCCCCACATCGCCGGTATCCATCACCGCCACGGCGGTGGACAGCAGCGCGCCGGCAATGGGACCGACATACGGGATGAGATTAGCCATGCCGGCGAAAAGCCCGATGAAGAAAAAGTAGGGCACGCCTAACAGCCACAGCGCGATGGTGGTGAGAATGCCGAAGGCGAGCGCATCGGTGAACTGCCCGCGCAGGTAATTACCTAACTGCTGATCCATTTTATAGAGCAAATCCATGGTGAATTCAAAGTATCGGTTGGGGATTCCGTGGATAAAGGTTTTTTTCATGGTCAGCCCATCTTTGAGCAGGAAAAACATGATAAAGGGGATGGTGACCATGGTGACGATGAGAGATATGAAATCGCTAACGATGAACTGCAAAATCTTTTTGCTGACCGAAGCCTTGAATTCGACCAGTTTCACCTTCAGGTCGAGGTCGGCCAATCCCAAAAACCCCATCTTGGTGCGCAACGTTTCCTGCAGCCGTTCGATGACCAGGTCGGTCTTTTCCGAATTGCCGCCCGATTGCATGTGCATCAACTGTTCTTTTAATACCGGGGTTAGAAAGATGGCTGCGACCACAATTATAGCGATAATGCCAAAGAGGACGATGGAGGTGGCGCCGGCGCGGTTCATGCCGCGCGCTTCCAGTCGTGTCACCACCGGATCGAGGATATAAGAGAGCAGCGCCGCAACAATGAGCAGCTCTGCCACACCACCTTTGAACAGCAGATAGATAAGGACGATGGTCAGTATCAACAAGCCAATCATTTTCTGCGTATGACTGTCGTGCATATTGATCATATCGTATTCCTATCGATGATGATGGAACCTCATTTTTAATTGAACAGGGACTCGAGTATAGTTATGTGTAGTCCACCTTCAAGGTGGCCTACACATGGAATGCTCTAAATTTTACTTTTTGTACGGCCTCGTTAAAAGCGCAGCCGCGGCTGCGCACTCCCAAACCTGTCATTGCGAGCGAAGGAACAGATTTATCATATATCATCAAAACTATGTTGTAGCGAAGCAATCTCCGCCATGTCCTTA
>JAFGSU010000077.1 GCA_016934435.1 Candidatus Zhuqueibacterota bacterium
CAATATTTCAAACCCAGCGGCTTTCTGGCGAAATTCGCCAAGATTTCCGTCCAGGTCGATGATCGAGAAATTACGGCCGGCGTCGGCAGCAGTAAAAAAATCGCCGTCAGCGGATCGCCGCAGGTCTGGTATAACCGGGTCGAGGGCTTGCATGCCGGCCTAATCGGTTCCATCAAAATTTCACAGCTCACGCTATTGCCAAAAGTGGCCTATCTCACCGCTGCAAAGGATTGGGCGACCGGCATGGAATGCTCGTACGCCATCGGTAAATCCCGATGGGCCAATCTGTCGCTGCATTATCATGATGCCGTGTTGCCGGTGACTGAACCGTCGCTTTATCCGCAACTTATCACCTCCATTCCGGTCCTGCTGGCGGAACGGGATTATTACGACTATTACCGGAGCAAAAGCGCAGCCGCGCGACTTACGCTGCGATCGGCGGAGCATCACCTGCGTGCCACCATCGGCCTGAGCAGGGAAAAACACAGCTCGCTGGAAAAGCATACCGATTTCGATCTGTTGGGGGAAAATGCACCGCAGCGGCGTAATCCGGCGATAGCCGACGGCGTGCTGAGCTCCGCCCGGCTGCAGCTGATCTGGGGCGAAACGGTGATGACCGGCGTGGTCGGGGGTACCGGCCTGCAGGTTCGGGCCGAGGGCGGCTTTAAAGGTTTATGGGGCGGCGAATTCGAGTACGCGCGCTATAACGTGATATTAAACGGGCGCCTGCGCACCTTCCTGCGCCGTCGCCTCATTTCCCCCTGTCTGGATGTGCGCCTGCTGGCGGGCGGACACACCGGTGAACTGCCGCCGCAGCGACTCATGGCTATGGACGGCTTTCTCTCCGTTTACAGTCCCTTTGGCGGTTTTCGGACATTGCGCAACCGTCCGGTTTACAGCGGCAACTATGCGGCGCTGTTCTGGGAGCACTCGTTTCGAACCTGGCCGTTTGAAATCACGGGTCTGAAATTTCTCACCAAACAGGGCTATAACCTGATTTTGCACGGCGCGCACGGTAAGAGCTGGGATGATGCACAAGACCATCCCGGCTGGCCGGTTGGATTTGCCACAAAACAACAGCAGCATCATGAAATCGGATTGTCACTCAGTGGTTTATTGAGCTATTTTCGCCTGGATGTGACAAAAAGCCTGTCCGGAAATCATGATCTCTATTGGGGAATTGGTCTGGCGAAGATTTTTTAATGTGATATCATCAGGGATATCGGCGGTTGTTTAAATACTTGTAAATTATTCAACAACCTGGATATGCCAATTTTTTATAGAAAGCTGTCCAAAAAAGTCCAAAAAAACTCAAAAATCCAGGTTCCTCGCCCGCTTGCGGGAGTGGATAACATTTTATTTCCATTGCGCTTAAGTTGGGCGCACCTGGAAAGTGAAACCCATAAATATCTAATCTTTTTTACTTTTTAGACAGCCCCATTACTGCTAAGTTAGTATTATCCATGGCAAAAAAGAAACTGAAGCGGATCAGAGAAGTCGCCTCGTTCACAAACGTTCTGGAGGCGCCGGTAGAGTTGCGCGGGCATTGGCGGGAGCGCTGTTTTAAAAATAGCGCCGTTATCATATTGGAACTGGCCTGCGGCCGCGGTGAGTACAGCCTAACTCTGGCGCAGCGATTTCCGCAGTATAATTTTATCGGCATGGACATCAAGGGGGCGCGCCTGTGGTACGGCGCGCAGCAGGCAAAGTTGTTGCATCTGAGTAATGTGGTGTTTGTTCGCGCCGCCATTGAAAATTTGACCGACTATTTCGCCCCCGGGGAAATTGCGGAAATCTGGATTCCCTTTCCGGACCCGCATCCGACGTTCAGTCGACGTAAAAGACGGCTGACCTCGCCGCGGTTTCTGCAGATGTATCGAGAACTCCTCGAGCCCGGCGGCCTGGTACACTTGAAAACGGATGATGAGATATTGTATGAGTATACAATACTGACGCTGGGGGAAGAGGGGGCGGACATTTTGCAGCAGATGGAAAATATAGACGACGATGGACCCGTGGATGAACGGTTGTTGATTCAAACCAAATACGAGCGCAAACATCGCAAAGCCGGCAGGGCGATAAAATATGTGCGATTTCGATTATAGCAGGATAATGCAGTTATGCAGATGATTTGTTATAGCCGTCGTCCCTGTACACCGGCCAGCGGGCGTCCCTGACGCCCGGCCATTGCGTCAACCTGAGAACTCGTGTATGAGGATGCTTTGCTGTTATTGCTTGCTTTTGTCCCCAAGGTATGAGAATGTGTGAAAACATCCGTGGTCTGAGAGTTTTCATTTACTCTACGGAGCTTGGTTACGAGGGAACAATATCATTAAGAGTTACTAATGGCAAAAATGCCATTATTCACACAAGGACGTAAAAAAGATTGTCATTGCGAATGGAGGAACAGGGCATGAAGAAGGGCCGCAGCCGCCATGGAGTGAAGCAATCTCCGCCATGTCCTTAGTAGTGCAATTTCCTATCAAATCTGCGTTGGAACGAAGCAATCTCCGCCATAAGGTGATTATCTCTGTCCAATGCCCTTTCAGCGGAGATCGCCACACTACATGGCAGATACCGACCTTTTTCACATCTGTGTTCTTCGCTCGCGATGACATCGTTGTATTGTGCGCTTAGAAGTGGAGAAACCGGAGTATGGGACAACCTCTCCACATAAGTGCGATCAAAAAATAATATTACCCTCAGCCCGTCTTTCTCCCGCAAGCGGGCACGGGAACTGGCTTTTAGATTTTATGAAGTTTAGACAGCTCCAGGTCTGAATTGTAAAGTGCAGAGTGCAATTGGCCTAAATAGACATAAGGACCATACCCCAGCTAAAACATCGAACGACCCGGAATGCTGAAATTTGCCAAGATGCACCTATTGCCTACATCCCGTTGTTCTTCTTATTTAGTATTGATTTCCATCCTGAAAAATGCACATATTTTCGAAAAAATAATGTAACAAAAAAATGTTTCTCTCAACTAATATAGTAGAGAGGAAAGCAATATGGATAAAGAATCAAAATTTAAATCAGTGGTCGAGGCAAATCAGGACCGGATATACAGAATCTGCTGCAGCTATATTCAGGACGAGCAGGAAAGGCAGGATGTCTTTCAAAAAATACTCATCCACATCTGGGCGAACCTCGATTCTTTTAAAGGCAAGTCACAGATGAGCACCTATCTATACAGAATAGCTATTAACACATGCTTTGGTGCATTGCGGTCGAAAACCACAAAGCAGCAGCTGTTCCAAAGTATAAGCCAACCACTTGATGAGATACCAGATCCCATCTGTCCTGAAGAAGCGTACCTCCTTCAAGAGGACGTGCGAAATCTGTATAGCTGTATCAGAACGCTTGACTCTCTTGACAGAGCTCTAATCGCGCTTTATTTGGAAGATGTTAACACAAAGGAAATGGCCGAGATTCTCGGCATCTCTGAAGTAAACATCCGGGTAAAATTGCATCGCATCAAAATAAGATTGAAAAAATTATTGGAGAATAATGGTTATGAATCTCGATGAAATAAAAAGCAAAACCAGAAAGGTTCGGGTGCCTGATTTGATGCGCTCGAGCATGCAACCCTCGGTTCATTCAATGAACGACCTTATAGACGCACTAAAAGTAGCCGATGAAGCAGAGCGGAAAAAAGCCCGCCGAATGATGCTGTTTTTTATTCTATCCGGAGCGCTCTGGGCGTTTGTATTGATTCTGAATTTGGTTATGCCGTCGTCGCTAAGCCAGCAGCAGGGCGTGCTGCATCGAGGTTTGCTGGCGCTATGGCTTTTGGCAATCGGTCTATATTCTGGCCATATTGCAAGGCGCCATGCTAAAGTGAATTATTCGGAACCTCTTTCGATTTTTCTGGCTCAAGCAAAAAAGCGATATAGTCTAATCGAACCAAGGGGGATCGTGTTTACAATATTAATCCTTCCCATTGCACTGTTCTGCATCATGGCCGCAGGCGACTATATGACATATGTTTTTCAGCGCTATATAAGTGCCGATGATTTGTACCTTGTGTCCATTGTCTTTTATTTCTTTATTTTGCTGGTATTCATTCTGGGATCGGTATTCACTTACAAGAATTGGCAAAGAGAGAGGGCGCCATACTGGCGCAAGATTAAAGAAGAATTGATAAAATTACGGTTGTATGAAGCTAATTCATCTGTAACAGAATAGAGCTTTTTTGGAGGGAGATACCGTAAATCATGCTTTCGCTAAGGCAGACGCATACAATGTCCATATCCCGGCAGTAAAACGATCTGGCTTGAACAGGTGTAATGTGCAGCCGAGAATATCCTTCGCATGATCATTTGATACTATCTCAGCAGCAGCATGCGACGAACCGTCCGTGCACCGTCGCATAGTAATTCGCAGAAATAGATGCCGCTGCCGGCGTCGTATCCGCGGGCGTCTGTGCCGTCCCAGCGGATAGCGTGCGTCCCGGCTGCCATTTTTTCATTCGCCAGGGTTTTTATTAATGCTCCCTGCAGATTGTAAACAGAAAGTCTGGTCTTCGCCATCCAAGGCACTGTGAAATAGACGGTCGTAGTGGCGTTGAACGGATTGGGATAATTCTGATTAAGCCGCAATCGGTCGGGAATGGAATCCGATGGATCGAGATCGATTCCGGTCCATTGCGAGTTCCTGGCTCCCGGGGTGCCGTGTCCCTGCGATGCGATCCAGTTTTGCGGCAGCGCATTATCGAGATGCGGATGGATCAACTCCAGGGTCGGGCCGCCTCCATTCGCCTCAACGGGCCACGGAGTACTATTGCTGAATTGGAGCGAATCCGCGATTTGATCCGATGCGTCATAGAGTCTGACCTGATCACCGCTGCTCGACAGTCCGAATGATAAATTGCCGGCGACCCGAATGTTTGGAAAGAGCGCTCTGAATTTAATGGAATCACGGCAGACGACCAGATACGCATCGCCCGGCAGCAAAGTGCCGGCTTTGAATTGAAATCCATGCTCATCATCGTCATCTTTGAGGCGCCAGCCGGTCAGATCGATGGGTTCGGCGCCGGCGTTGTAGAGCTCGATCCAGTCTTCAGTATCGAAAGTATCCGCCGCGCGATAGTTAATCTCGTTGATGACGATGCGGCCTGGCGTGTGCTCCTCTAGGGCAAAAACGGCTTTCAGCGCGCCGTTCTGCGTGATGGCTATGCTCACCTGCGGCTCCCTCGATTCCGAAATCCCCTGCCACTCCACGAAACGGTACCCGGGCCGCGGTTCGGCGGCCAGATCAATCGGGATACCCCCCATGTACGAGCCGGTCCATTCTCCGGTGGATACATCGAGAAAATCATTCAACCGCACACCGCCGCCATCGGCCGGTTCGCAGGAAATTCGCAGCGTATACCACGGCCTGGGGCCGAATTTGCTGCTCAGATGACTCTTCATATAAGACGGCCGGTACTGGCCAAAATCGCGCATAATTTTGATAAAATTGTACCACTCATTAAAACTGTTCCACCACAAACGCTCCGGCGTCCACCACACCGGCCGGCGCCATTTGTCATAGTGATTTTTCATTTCCACTTCGATCATGCTCTGAATGGCGGTGATACGAAAGCTGACGCGATCGGGCGAAAAAACCGTATTCATCAGGTCGGCAAAGCGGTTGATGAAGGCGTACTTGAATTCTTCATTCTTCAGCAATGTGCGCAGCAGTTCGGTCGACCAGGGCGGATTGCCGTGATGGTTGGGCGTTTGCGTCGCGCTGGTGGCATATTGAAGCGTATTGTAATCGTACGGGTATCTGTTTCCGCCCGCGCCGTAGCCGTTGATGCCGAATCCCCATTCAGTATCAAAAAGGCACCATCGCCAGCGTCCGCCCTCCGATTGCGGCCGCCAGTATTTGATGTTGTTCCCTGGCCAGTCGCGATTGTCAATATAGATCTGTACCGCCTGGTAAGTAAGATATTCTTCGACATCCATCTGCGTCTTGATGTATTTGTAATGGTCGTTGAGCGATATATCGTGCGTGCGGAGATAATTCATCATCGCCAGATAATGATCGTTTGTTCCCTCGACAACCGTGCCATTCGACTCCAGCTCATCGATCAGATCCGGATCCACACCATGATGCTGAGAAAAGTATTCCTCATTAATTTTCTCGCGCATGTTGAGGATACCCCAATATTGACCGTTGAGATAAATCACGCACGGTCGAAAGGCTTGCCTTTCGATATCCAGACCGTTGAGCAGGTCGTGAATGAGGCCGTCGGCGAAAAGCGTGCGATCCCAATCATTGCCGGCATTGCGCAAGATGAAGGAATAATAGACGTCGAATGGTAAATCGTTGAACAACGGATAGTCGATGCGGTTTTTGCCATAGCTTGAGCGGGCGAAGATGGCCATACCCTTTTGCGGTCGCGACCGGCTCCAGCCGCCGAAAATCCTCGTGCCGCAATTCTGGCTGAATGCCGGCCGGCCGTCCGCCTCGAAAAACTCGACATGAATGGGCTTTTCCCATTCCTGCCAGAAATTGGCGCCATAATATGGATTTGATGGCTCATAGCTATCGCCGAGCACATAAATGCCGGTCTCGGCATCCCACAGGTTGACCGGATCGGTGGTTAATGAGATGACGGGCAGTTTGCTGGCGGCGGCAAAAATGAAGGTGTGTGTGGTGATCGGACTGGCGTTGAAGCCGCTGCGGAAAGCGCGCGCCCGCACGACCATGGTCTGGCTGATGAACGGGCCTGATGTGTAGACGGGGGAAGAGGAATCCGGCTCCGAACCATCGGTCGTATAACGAATGTCGGCGCCGAACGTCTCACAGCTCAGTTTCAATGTGAACGGCTCATGATAAAATCCTCCGGTGGTGGAAAACATCACCGGCGCGACGCTCGCGCCCAGGCCGGTGGCGGAATTGGCCGCAGCGGGCGTCGGTGCAGCAAAGAAATCCCACTCACCGCCGCCGTCGCCTTTGCGGCCGAATGAGACGTTGGCCGCCGAGGAAGGAACGGTGACGCTGTCGACCAGCGCTCCGGCGCCGTTGCTGAGATAAAGTGTTTCGCCGGACGCGCTTACGGCAAAATTGCTGTGGCAATAAAGCGGGGCGAGCCGCAATACCTGCGGCGTACCCTGCGCATCGGCCGGCTCTTCGGCCAGGCCGAGCGAGAGAAACGGGATCAACGTCAGATCCGATGAAGAAACGGACTTGTTATGCACTTCAACGGCGAGGAGATTGACGCCAGGCGTGAGCAACGATTGATAATTTTCGATATCGAAACGTTCCGGCGCGCCGCCTGGATACATGATGGCTTCATGATCGCTGTTGCTGCTTTGATTCCATGCCGGCGGCACTCCGACCTGTCCGATATTGGCGCGGGCGATCTCACGGCCGTTGAGATAGGCGACAAACCCATCGTCGTAATCGATATGCAACACCAGTCCGAGAACGGCGGCTGGATCTGTAAGCGTGAACAACCTGCGCGCAAATACCGAGATCACCGATGGGACGAGCGTCGCATCGTCGCCATCGCCGTAGCCGATACCTGTCGCGCCGGTCTGCCAGCTGTTGTCATTGAAATCCGCCTGCGCCCAATGAGCGGGAATCGAGACTGAACCGATTTGATAACGCCACACATCTCCCTGACGAATGACGGTCTCCCAGTGAGCTACGATCGTCTTGCGGTCTTTGCCTGAGGCAAAAATGAGCAGATGCGATTGAGCCGGCATTGTATAAGAGGGAAATATCCATTTTCTCAGCGTCTCCGCGTTATCGCTTAGTGACCAGTCCTTCATCTGCACAGCCTCCGGTCCGGCGTTGTACAGTTCGATCCAATCGGAAAAATCGCCATCCTCATCGGTGAGAAAATCTGTATTGGACGACATTACCTCATTGATAAAGACATCCTGTGCTTGCAGAAGAAAAGGGATGCAGAAAAACAAGAAAATCAATGGTGACAAAGGTTTCGGCATTTTCAGACTATCTCCTGTTCGATATTTTTCTATACATAACAAAAAATAGTGAGAAAAACAACATCATAAATTCCCGGCTATCTCTAGGAATTTGACACATAACGTAAGGATGCTGAATCCCGGGCGCCTTGATCCGCCTTGAATTCTACTGAAATCTGCCGCTATTCTTGTAGTCACGGCGAAACCTCGGCCACGCAGAGACGGCATGGCCGTGACTGCTGCCGATCACTGCGATAAATTGGCCGGTATAGTTCGGTCCATATCCCATACCTCCGATCAACAGGGTGCCGTCCGCCAGGATAGCCGGCGAGGACCAGTTAACACCGGACGCCACCTCATGCTTCCAGGCCAGAGTGCCGTCCGGATTCAACGCATAGAGATAACCGGTCTCGGCGCCGAAATAAATCATGCCGTTATCACCGACGGACGGTGTGCAATAACTGTCGTCGCCGGTGACGTGCCGTCCCTCGACGACAAAATGCCAGAGTTTGTTTCCCGACGACGATAACGCGATCAGGCGGGCGTTGCCGTCATCCCCGCCGGCCTTGGTGGCGAGATACAACGTTCCATCAGCTGCGATGGTGACGGAAGCGCGGACGATGCGGTCATCGTCGATTCGGTCTTTCCACTTCAGGCTGCCGTCTTCATTGACGGCATACAGACTGGCACCGGCGGCATAACTTTCGGTTGGAACATAGATGACGCCGTCATCGCCGATGGTCGGGTCGGCGAAGGATAGTTCATGATCATGATCAAATCCGAATGCCCATTTCAGCGAACCATCCGGCTGCACCGCATAAAGGCTGTCCTGACCGACGACGATATAGACCGTGCCGTCGGCGGCAATGACCGGCGAGGCGATGCACTCCTTGCTCGGGGTGCGCCGACGCGGGACGTGCCAGAGTTTTGTCCCGCTCGCAGGATGTAGAGCGTACAAACCATCGGCGCCGATGTACACTGTACCGTCGCTACCGATGGCGGGAGTACGATGCCCCATGTCCCGTTTAACAAATTGCGGATTGACAAAGTCATTAAAAGTCCAAATCAGCGATCCCTCCGCCGTAAATGCGCGCACTGTGTAGGTACGGTCCATAATGAAAATCGTTCCGCTGTTGCCGATTGCTGGAGAATAGGCGGCTTCGCCGATTTCGCGCGACCACCTCAATGTGCCGTCCGGATTCAGGGCATAGAGCACCCCGGGCGACCAGCCCTGATCGGTAGTATACAGGCCGGAGCCGAAATAGATGGCGCCGTCGTCGCCGACGGCCGGAGAGGCATAATAGACCGAGTTGGGTGTCTGAAATCGCCAGAGTATTTTGCGTTCACTCGCGGCGCGCAAATCACAGTCATTTTCGATAATAAAAGTACCTTCTGCCGGCATGGTCCGGCCGTCCAGGGTTACGGTGAGATTACAAAATTCAGGCTTGAGCAGATACCAGTATTCAACCGTATCATCCGGCAGGTATTCATAGACGCCGGTCGAAGGATAGCCTTCGACGCCCTCCGAAAGGAGGACATTCAGAGTAAAGGTGGTTGCAGGCATCGTATGCGGTTCGTCGGGTTTTTTATTGGAGCAGGCTAAAACCAGGATACAACCGATGCCGAGCGCACTCGCAGCGCGCAGCGTATTCATTGGCAACGACTCCGATGATTAATGACCAATTAATAAGGCCTGAAATCACTCAAACAACCTGTATCCTCCCCTCCCCCTCCGCAACCACTGTGCCGATCACAGCCACTGTGTGTTTACAGGCCTTTCGCAATTCTTTGATCAGCGATTCTGCCTCTGCTGCCGGCAGCGCAAACACCAGCCCGCCCGAAGTCTGCGCGTCCGCTAACAGCAGCCGTGCGATTTCCGGTACGTCCGCGGCGAAATCGGTGAACCCGGTTGCGTACTGCAGATTCGCCTGCGTGCCGCCGGGCACCACACCGGACGCGGCCTGATCCCAGGCGCCTTCGATCAAAGGCACACTCTCCCAATTAAGCTGCAAGTCCATTTTACTGCCGCGCGCCATCTCGCCTAAATGCCCTAACAGACCGAATCCGGTGATATCGGTGCAGGCGTGCACCGCATACTTATCCGCCGCCATCGCTGCGCCGCGATTCAATTCGCGCATCACCGCTGTCGCTCGCTCCACACCGCGGTCGTCCAGCAAACCGCGCTTCATGGCAGTGGAGAGGATGCCGACGCCGATGGGCTTGGTCAGCACTAACACATCGCCGGGTGTCGCGCCGACGTTGCGCCAGACCTTTTTCGGATGCACCACGCCGGTTACCGCCAGCCCGAATTTAGGCTCGGTATCGTCTACCGTATGGCCGCCAATGATATCGATGCCGGCCTCTACCGCCACTTCCTGGGCGCCGAGCAGGATTTCCCCCAGCACATTCATCGGTAAACGATTTGCGGGGAAAGCCACAATATTCAATGCGAACAGCGGCCGGCCGCCCATGGCATAGATATCGCTCA
>JAFGSU010000078.1 GCA_016934435.1 Candidatus Zhuqueibacterota bacterium
AGCGCCGCCGACAATCAATGGATTCCCAATTATTCATCCATGCTTTATCAACGCTATCAGGTGTGCGCCACCGATACATCGGAAACACCTGCAAAAAAAGCTTATGCTTATATCTATCATTCGACTACGCTGACGCGTCTGTTCACGCCTTACATGCAATATATAGCGCCTGCCACTGGTTCATCCGATACGGTCAAATCGATGCAGTACATTTTTGCGCACAATGAAAATTCAATCCCGTCTCATCTGCAGATTCACAACGGTATGGCGTACGGTCAGGATATCCTCGATCGCTGGAAGATACGATTTGACGGCAATTTGCTCGGCTTTAATCCCTATTCCGAAACCGAAGATTCGGCTCTTGAAGATACACTGCTTCATGTGCGAGCGGGGCCTGTGCGCATTATTCGCGAATCCGTTTTCAAGCTGTTTCTGGCCGGTAAACCCGCCGGGAAATTGTTGGCCATGACCACTTTTTTCTATCCGCAGATTGCCAGAATCAATCTCATCGATGAGGACTTGCCCAGCTGGATGGGGGTTACCAAATTGCGGCAGTCGGTGGATTATAATGCCTGTGTCGATGGCGGCTATTTTCACTGGACAGGGGAGACGGATATACCGGTGGATGGCCTTAACGATGCACTGGATAATTGCACCATGTCGGTTCCGGGCATTAATTGGTATTTGCTGCAAAGCAACTGTGGTACGGTGGCGACTGTGGTTGAGAATGATGCCATCCCCCATACCACGCAATATCTTTTTTATATCGATGATAGTTCAACAACAAATGGCGCCATGCGCGGCGACACCGGCGACATCATGGCTTATGGAGAGAGTGGTGTACAGCTCAACGCCGATCCCGGCAGTTCCATCGAAGTGATGGATGAGTGCGTTTATGCTACGTTTTACTATTTGGGCGCCTACCATACTTCCGATTACGGCGATACGCTCTCCAATCATGTGGCAAATCCGCTGCATATTATGGTCATACCGCGCACCAACGAAGTCATTCCGGTTGAACTGGCCTCTTTTCAGGCGATACCGGTGCAGGACGGTGTCCGGTTATCCTGGCAGACCGCCTCCGAAAGTAACAATTACGGTTTTCAGATTCAACGCCGCATTTCCCGTGCGGATTCCTGGCAGATTATCGGTTTCGTGGAAGGATACGGCACTTCATCCGATGCGCACAATTATACTTTTGTCGATAAGCAGCCGGTCGAGGGAATCAATCATTACCGGCTATGTCAACTCGATACCGATGGCGCTTTGGATTATTCTCAAGAAGTCTCGGTGACTGTTCAAGCGCCCCGGCATCTGGAACTGAGACAGAATTATCCCAATCCGTTCAATCCGGACACAGAAATCGGCTTTTATATTTCTCGAACAGTGGAAGGAAACGCGACGCTCCATATCTATAATTTGCTCGGTCAGAATATTCGTACGCTGGTCGATGAGACGGCTTCCGCCGGCTACCATCGTATCCGCTGGGATGGCTGTGACGAGTATGGCCGCCAGGTGGGATCCGGCATCTATCTCTATCGCCTGAAGGTGGGGGAACAAGTCAAAGTGCGCAAGATGATCAAGGCTCAGTAGATTTAGTGCGTTTGATTTTTTGTGTGACGCGCGCCAGCGCCGAAAGCACGCGCGAACTTTTTGCGTATTTTTTATCGGCCCGGATATATTTATTAAACTCGATGCCGTAAATATCCAACAGGGTGATCATCAGGGCGGCGATAACCGGGCCGACAATAAAGCCCATAATACCGAACAGATAGATACCGCCCAGGGTTGAAAAGAAAACCATCAGATCGTGCATACCGGCATCGCGACCAACCAGCCGCGGCCGCAGTAAATTATCGATATTCGAAATGATAATAATGCTGATCAGGGCGATACCGAGTCCATTCAGATATCTCCCCATGATTATCTCGAAAGCGGCAGCCGGTAAAAGAACCAGATACGAACCCAGCATCGGAAGAATAGACAACACCACCATCACCATCCCCCACATGGCCGATGCATTAAAACCAAAAATCCAGAGTGTAATGCCCCCGAGGGTGCCCTGTATAAGTCCGAGTATTAACGTGCCTTTAACCGTCGCTCGTGAGATGGAAACGAATCGATCGATCAGATTCGTTTTATATTCATCATCCATGGGCAAAAGGGACATGATTTGCCCAATAATACGTTCGCCGTCTCTAAAAAAATAAAACATGGTGAACAGGGTGATGATAGTATAGGTGAATAAGAGAAATGTTCCTTTTGAAGTGACGTTGATGATTTTCCCGGCAGAAGAAGCAATCGTCTTCAGGCCTTCCTGGATGGTCTGTTCCCAGTCAATTGTGTCGAGGTGGAGCTTTGATATCAGTGGATGATTTGTCAATACCGCCCAATCCTCGCTGGTGGCAGAAAACAGCTGTTTGATAGTGGGCTCGACCGAATTATAGAGGGAGACGGCCTGTTGCGCAACCACATTGACCACCAGGGTGACCGGAATCAGCAATAAGATCAGTAATAACATCACCATGATGAAAGCGCTGAGGTTGTCGCGACCTTTCATCATGCGCAATATGCCTTTATAGAGTGGAAAAAAGAGACTGCAGAATACGCCGGCTAAAATGATGGGCACAAAGAACATTTTGATCATCATGCCGAAAAGAATCATCAGTCCCAATAATGCAAAAATGAGGAATATCTGGCTGAATTTTTCGCGCGATTCCTGCAATACCACTCTGGTATCAGAGTCACGCTCCTGCCGTTTGTTTTTCATCGACATTTACTCACCTCGTATCAAACGTCCTTTCATTAGATTCTATATAATAAAAATTAAGATGTAATACAAGTTTTTTTTGATAATTGCATCAACAAATTTCCGCATTTTATGTCGATCTCATTTTCAGCGTGCGATCATTTCACTGAAAAGCGTTGGAAAATGAGAAGGAATTTGGATTTTGCTGTAGAAATGTAATTATATAGTTGCATAAAATGAATAAATTGCGCAAATTACAACTAAGCAGGTTCGGTGTTAATTCAAAGTAAACATGGCCATGAGAGAGTCGCTGAATTACTCTGCAGACACCGAATCGATGTGAACGATTTGCCCTGAATTCTGGTGAAAGCGGGCAACGCTGTAAATTTGCACCTTCAAAAGTTATCTTACTTGGTGATAGCAGTGAATCAGAACTGTTATCAAAAACATAATAAATATACACCTTTGTACAGGAGGAGAGCAACAGATGGAATTACGGCAGGCCATTGAAAAACGCGCCAGCGTACGCCGTTATAAGAATGTGGCTGTTCCGTTGGAGGATTTATTTGAGATGGTGCGGTTGGCGGGATTATCTCCCAGCATCAATAATGCGCAACCGTGGAAGTTTGTCGTCATAACCAATAAATTATTACTGTCGGAGATGGCTGATTCCGTACATGAAGGTCTGGACCAGCTTTTAGGAAAACTGAATTCTCAGGATGATGCCATCAAGACAACGCTGCGATATTATTCGACTTTTTTTAAGGAGGCGCCCAGCGTCATTGCCGTAGCCATGAGTTCCTACGAAGCGACCATCGATAAAGTACTGAAAGCATCGGGATTGGATCATAATCAGTTGAATGAGTTTCGGCAATATCCGGACATACAGAGCATTGGTGCGTGTGTACAGACGTTATTGCTGGCGGCTGTGGATATGGGATATGGCGCCTGCTGGTTGAGCGGACT
>JAFGSU010000079.1 GCA_016934435.1 Candidatus Zhuqueibacterota bacterium
ATTAATAATGAATGGGGTGAATCCTATTCTCAAGATATCCTCTTAATAATTGGATGTGGTGGTCGCAATTAGATTGGAGGAATTTAGTTATGCCTGAAGGTGAAGCGGGATGTGCGCGGCCGACCGGAGCACAGGTTGGCCAGCCTCCTGAAAAAAAGCAAGAGGAAAAAGTAACGCAAGAGGAGAAAGTAATGGTGACTGCAAAAGTAGGCAGCAAGGCTCCTGACTTTCAAGCGCCCGCCTATTACCGTGGAAAATTTACCTCGGTTAAGCTATCCGATTTCCTCGGCAAATGGGTGATGGTGTGTTTCTATCCAGGGGATTTTACCTTTGTTTGAGCGACTGAAGTGTCAGCGGTCGCTGCCAATTATGATACCTTACAAAAATTAGGGGTTGAGGTCATTTCCGTCAGTGTGGACAGCCAGTTCGTCCACAAGGTCTGGAATGATCAGGAATTATCGAAAATGGCTCAGAAAGATGTGCCCTTTCATATGGCCTCGGACGGGGCCGGTAATGTGGGCAAAATCTACGGCGTCTATGACGAAAATGCCGGCGTGGAATTGCGCGGTCGATTCATCATCGATCCCGACGGCGTCATCCAGGCCATGGAAGTCATGACACCACCTGTTGGTCGGCAAATCAATGAAACCATTCGCCAGGTCAAGGCTTTCCAGCACGTCAGAGCCACCAAAGGGGCGGAAGTATGCCCCGCAGGATGGGAACCCGGCAAGAAAACGCTGAAACCGGGCCCAGATTTGGTCGGCAACGTCTGGAAAGAATGGAGCCCTCTGAAAGATCATTAGAATGTGCGCCACCACATCCAACAGGATATGACCATGCTAGAAAATATCAAAAACCACCTGAATGATCCCAGAATGCTGGAACGCCTGTATCGGCAGAATCCGGACGAGTTCTCGCGAGGGCTGGATGCGTTGTACACCCAGCATCCCGATTCGATCCTACTGCGCGCCTGGTGGGAAAGATTGCATTATCAGGAACAAGGCCTTCCCTCGAAAACCGATCGCATCACAGGAATCGTCGAATGGGCTTTGATCATCCTGTTGGCCTTTCTATCCGGTACCTATGCTAAATATCCCGAAATAGTTGAAGGCATCAAAGAAGACTCGTTTTATCCACGCAACCTTGCCTTTTTCGTGCTGCCGGCGCTGGGTATCTATTTTGCCTATCTGAAACGCACTCTCCGGACTATACACTATCTGATTGCCGCGGTTTTTGTCGTCTCCCTGATCTATATCAATCTACTGCCGTCCATGGATAAATCGGATTCCATCGTCATCGCCTGCATCCATCTTCCCTTTCTGCTGTGGGCATTGACCGGTTTGTGCTATATAGGCGGCGAGGTTCGAAATCCCACGCCGCGCCTAAATTACTTGCGTTTTAACGGCGAACTGATCATCTACACCACCATCATTTTACTCGCCGGCGTTATCCTCACCGGCATCACCGTGGGTCTGTTCTCGGTCATTAAAATCGATATTTTCGACTGGTATATGCGCTATGTGGTAATATACGGGATGGTGGCGGCGCCGCTGGTCGCCGTCTATATCATAACCCATATCGCTCAGGATAAAATCAAGATCGCGCCCATCGTCGGAAAAATCTTCAGTCCCTTGTTTCTCATCACCTTTGTCATCTACCTCATCGCCATGGTCATCAACGGCAAGAGTCCCTATTCCAATCGGGAGTTTTTATTAATCTTTAATTTCATGCTGGTCATCGTTTTGGGATTGCTGATATTCGTGCTGTCGGAACGACCGCCGGCGCAAAAATGGATCAAATCGGATATCATCAACATCGGACTGTTGATCGTTGTTCTGATCCTCGATGCCATTGCGCTTTCGGCCATTGCTTTCCGGCTCTCTTCCTACGGCCTGACGCCGAACCGCATCGTTGTACTGGGCGCCAATCTGCTGATTTTCATAAATCTGAGCGGCATCCTGTTCCATTATTGTAAATTTTTATTGAAAAAAACAACCATCCAGCCGTTAGAAAAATGGATCGGCGACTATTTGACGGTTTATACCATCTGGGTTGCGATCGTCGTGTTTTCATTTCCAGTTTTGTTTTCGTTCAAATGATTCTGCCGCTCAGCCATGCGCTCGCTGAACTGAAATGCCTTGCTCAGGCACCTGAAAATACGGCGTTACTGCCTCTTTACGATTGGATAATAGTATATACTCACGCCGATTCGGTGTCTGCAAGTTATTTTGGCAACCCTGTGAGTGGCGCCGTATCACTTGAATTTAACAGTTAACACCGAATCTCGGACTCGTTTACAAATAGTGTTTGATATTCAAAAACATGATAATCCATATGCAACATTCCCCTATATCCCCATACCCTTATGCCGCTATTCATCGTACTCGTCCGATTTCCGAATTTGAGCCAACAACAAGGAGAATCCCCTATGTATCGTCATTTATTTTTATTCCTCTGTTCGATTTTTATTTTATCTTCCTGCGCCACCTTCCGGCCGGGCGCGCCTGGGAAGAAAGTGAAAAAATATCCGGCTGCCGAACGCGAGTTTCGCGCCGCCTGGGTGGCCAGCGTCGCCAATATCAACTGGCCCAGTAAAACGGGACTCTCCAGCGAGGCGCAGAAACAGGAAGCTATGCAGCTGCTCGATCTGCTGCAGCGAAATCATTTTAATGCGGTGGTGCTTCAGGTCCGGCCGCAGGGGGATGCGCTCTATAAGAGTAGCCTTGAACCCTGGTCTTACTATCTGACAGGGAAGCAAGGTGTAGCGCCGGAGCCGTTTTACGACCCGCTGCTGTTCTGGATAGAAGAAGCGCACAGGCGCGGCATCGAGCTGCACGCCTGGCTCAATCCCTACCGCGCCCACCATCCCAGCGGCGGCGAGGTCAGCGAATTTTCCATTGTCCGAACCCATCCCGAGCTGGTGGTGCAACTGAAAAACGGCTACTGGTGGATGGACCCCGGTTTGCGCGGCACCCAGGATCATTCCATCGCTGTGGTCATGGATATCGTCCGACGATATGACGTCGACGGCATCCATTTCGATGATTATTTTTATCCCTATCCATCTTACAACGACAATCAGGATTTTCCCGATGATGTTAGCTATCAGGCCTATCGGCAATCCGGCGGGAAATTGGCACGCAACGACTGGCGCCGGCAAAACGTCAATCAATTTGTAAAAAGATTGTATAAAGAGATAAAGTCGGTTAGACCGCAGGTGAAATTCGGTTTGAGTCCGTTCGGCATCTGGCGGCCGAATCATCCCGAATCCATTCGCGGCATGGATCAGTACGACGTCCTGTTCGCCGATGTTAAATTGTGGCTGAATGAGGGGTGGATCGATTACTGGTCGCCGCAACTATACTGGACCATCAACCGGATTCCGCAGAGTTATCCGGTCTTATTGGGCTGGTGGCTGGGAGAAAATAAAAAGCAGCGCCATCTGTGGCCGGGTATCAACATCGGTTTGCAAGGGGCCGAGGGTATCGACGAAACCCTGAACCAGATCATGGTCACCCGCGGCATGGTCGGCGAAAATCCGGGCAATATCCTCTGGAGCATCGGGCCGCTGGTATCCAGAGAGGACCTCGCCACTGCGGTTTCGGCAGGACCCTACAAAAGGCAGGCCCTGGTGCCGGCTACGCCCTGGTTGGATGACAGCGCGCCCCTTGAACCAAAGGTAAAAAGCGCCCTGCAGGGGGAGAATGTGCTGTTGTCCTGGTCGCATTCAAATCCCACGGATGTTTTTCGCTGGGTGGTTTATCAAAAACGCAGCGGTGATTGGGAATATAATATTTTTAATATACAGGACCGTTCGGCCCGGGTGCCGGTGTATGCCGTAGATCACAACCGTATCAGGCGGATGGGCGTTGATAAATTGAAAAATGCCGGCGATGTCGTGCATTCTTTACGCCAGGTTTTGGTGACGGCCGTGGATCGTGTAGGTAATGAAAGCGAGCCGTGTGAAGTAGACCTGGGGTTTCTGCGCGATGCACCTTTGCCGAACCTGAATACCATTTTGGCGGATTACAGGGCTGTTGAACAGGCCGGCCCGGTGGAGCGCAAGCCGCCGGCGGTGAAATTGGGCATCGAGGTCCTGGTTGAAAAACATCTCGACCTGATACGCGGCAAACGCGTCGGTCTGATCACCAACCCGTCCGCTGTG
>JAFGSU010000080.1 GCA_016934435.1 Candidatus Zhuqueibacterota bacterium
GACCGGTGCACCGCCGTCATCATCATAAGCTCTTTGGCTCCGCTGACGGTGCCGGAGTTATGGCAATCGCTAACCCAAAGGGCGCGTATGCTTTTTTTCAGCGCAAGACACCTGCCCTGCCTGACGCGCGCAGCTGTAAATATATTCATGAAAATTTCCAGAGGCAACCTGGAAAAGTTATTCGGTCTATTGAATATTCCCTTGCCGGACGCCGATCGGCGCATTCTCATGCAGCCGGCCGTGGCCGGCGTTTTGAAAAAAGACGTCGCCGAAGCCACCCGCCAGGGCAGTCGCGCCGTCGTCGACGAACTGCGAGCGCAAACCTTTACCTGGGAATTGGATTTGAACAAAATTGGCGTGCCCGTACAATTGTACCACGGCAGCGCCGATACCATCGTGCCACCGGCCATGGCCGACTATCTGGCAGAGCACATACCTAACGCAACATTGCACTGGGTTGAAAACGGCGGGCATTTTATCGCCCTGGAATTGGTGGGCAAAGTATTGCGAGGATTGTAACGCCCTGTCATTCAATCGTTTTACGAACCTTTGCGTGGATCTTCATTACTCCACTTCCGCCATATCCTTATTTGATCAAAATCAGTTTACAACTCCGCTGCTCATCACCGGCTTTAATCCGGCAATGGTAGACACCGCTTGCCACGGCATTACCCGACGCATCTCTGCCATCCCATCTGAAACGATGATAACCTGCCTGAATCAATCCATTATTAATTTCTTTGACTCGCTTGCCCAATAGATCGAAAATCTCCACCCGCAGCTGCGCCGGTTGCGGTGACGAATAGGAGATAACCGTATGGGCGTTGAATGGATTGGGATAAGCCGAAAGAATATCAGCGCCGGATGGTATCGGCAGTGTAGCCTGTACGGTCTGGTGTTCCTGGCGTGTTCCATCTCTACTCAAATGTTGTAATCGATAGTAATAGAGTGCGCCGGCTTTGATATCGGTATCCACATACTGATATACGCCGTCATCATTGCTTTCAATGAAAGGACTGACGGAAACATAGGGCCTGGTCTCCCCTTCAGCGCGCAATACATAAAACCCTATATTATCGCGCTCGAATGCGGTTCGCCAATTGAGGACAATGCCCTTAAACGGTTTCGCACTCGCCGAAAATTCCGCCAGTGTTACCAGGGTGATGATCTGCAAACGCCAGGTCAAGCTGGTGGTATCCTGACGATCCGAGACGATCACTTTCACAGAGGCGTTGCCTGCCGACATCCATTCGGAATTGAAACGGTACTGTGCCGATCCCACCGCTCGCAACACATTGTTGACCAACCAGACGTAGCCGAGGCTGTCTCCATCCGGATCCTGCACAACAACTCTAAAATCCAGGGATGCCGGCTTTTTCAACACCAGCACATGTCCAGAAGGCGGCTGGCTGGCAGCGACATCAATTTTCGGCGGCCTGTTGACATTCACGACCCGGACAATTAGTTTTTTCGTCCGAGTTGCGCCCAGATGATCTTCTGCGATAAAAATAATCTCGTAACGGCCACCCTGATCGTATGAAGGCGTCCATGCAAGAACCCCATCCGCTCCAAACTGCGCGCCGTCGGGCAAATGCTCCGCACGGATTGATATGCTGTCATTCTCAACATCGGCAGCGGTTACCTGCAGCGACCACATCCGGTTCTCATCAATTTCCACACTATCCGGCAACGATAATTCCGGCGCCTGATTTTCCAGAGCAGTGGCAGAAAATGCATATTCAAATTCTGCATAGGCTGCACGCGCCTGCTGGTCACCGACCTGCATACCTAAATACCAGAACGCTCGAGCCATTCCCAGGCTGTCCGTTGTTGCATTGGCTGCAGGGGTAAAATAACCCCCATCGCGGGTATTAAAACCGATGGTTTTTCCGGCAACAGCATTAGCAAATGCATCGATGAGCTGGACGCTGAGCGGTTGCCCCAATCGATGTCCTTCTGTACCGGTTTGCTGGTCCCCGGCCAGATACATAAGCGCCGCCGGTTCGGCCGACAAAGCGGTAAAATAAAAAAACACCTGCTCATCCGGCAATGAAGGCAGATAAGCTTGAATGATTCCCGATCCGCTTCGAATGCCGAGTTTAACCATAACGCCGGTTTTACCCTCTGCATCGCTTTTCACCACAATATCGGTGGGTGGGATTTGGGGCGGTCCACTCAAGGGCGTCATCTCACCGCTGCCCAGAAAGAATACAAAGCGAACGTCCGCCTCCATAACCGGATCACCAAAAACATCCGCCACCTGTACGACGATAGGATCCCCCAGAGATTGCCCAACTTGAGCGGTTTGTTGATCTCCCGAAACCATCCGAAGAGAATCCGCCTGCAGAGAAAGAAAACGAATCGTAACCGACGGCGTTAAATCCGAACCAGTAGCGACATTTTGCAACCGTACCACAAGGTCGCCGGCCTGACCCGATCGGGCAACGGCCTGAAAGACACCCTGAGCATCGGTCTGCCCTTGCAGCGGTTCCACGGTCGCCGACAACCCACTGAGCAATAGCCGGACCGACAAATCAGGAACCGGATTTCCATATTGATCGCGAATGTTTGCGACGACATTGGAGCTATCGGAACCGTTTGCTGCTACCGGTGATTGAGCCGTCAAACTGGAACGGCTTATGAAAGGCGTGGAAGGCAGCGCTTCCGCATAGACTGTCAGAGGGGATCCCTGTAAATGATCGCCCTGTCCATTTCGGCTGATGATTTCCAGCGACTGGATGATGTCGCCGGCCACAGGCCCCAAGTGCCATTGAATATGGGCCTGTCCCGAGCTGTCGCTGTATCTCAGCACCAGCGTGTCGCGCGCGGCGCCCAAACCACCACCGCCGTTTTTCACCTTTATTTGTATCGGATGGCCGGCTACGGCTGCGTCCAGATCATCGACAACTTTCAGACTTATCGAGTCTGCCAGGGCCTGTCCGACGGTTCCTGTTTGTCCACCGCCTCCTATCAGCCGAATGGTATGGGCCTCAGATTGCACGGCAATGGCGTTGTATTGGATCGGAGAATTGCTCAAATGCTGACTTTCATACAGCGAAGAAATCCGCATCTGCTGTATCTGACCATCGGTGCCAAGCAACCAGCGTGCAGAAGCACTGCCATCCGTGTCGCTCAATACCGTGAGCTGGATTACGCTATCGGGTAAAAATTGCCCGCCTCCGGTGACAATATCAAAATGAACGGCAATGCCCGGAACCCCATAACCCACTTCATCCACAACACGAACCTGTATCGGTTCCGAAAGTTCTCGTCCCACCGTGCCGATCAACGTTTCAGAGGGCGAGGTGATTGGCCAGAGCCTGACCGGATAGGTATGGAGTCCGGAAGCGTAAAAAAGCAGGGGACTGCCGGCCAGGGATTGTACCTGATACTGATCTTTAGCGCTGGCACGAACGATATAGAGTGAATCACCCACTTCACTGCCCAGCGTCAGAAAAACACAGGCCTGTCCTTCCGGATCGGTGAACACATCCTGAACCCGCTCGCCCGAGAAGGAACCGGTAGGACTCAGGACCTCGAAAAGCACACGATGATTGGATATTGAATTTTCAAATTGATCCCAAACCGCGACACACAGTGGCTCGCTCAGCTGGGTTTGAACCACCGCAGCCTGTCCATCTCCGGAGATATAAGTAAGACGCGCTGCCTGGTCGGGCGTGGCCGAAGCTCGAAACCATGCTTGCTCATACTGCAATCCATCAATTTCAGCGATCACCTCGTGCATATTAAGGCCGGCTTGCGTGCCGAGTTGAAAATAAACATAAGCCAGGCCGCTCGAATCGGTTGCAATCCACCTTTCCGATCCGCCGGCCACAAGGCCGTTTCCTTTCACAACTGAAAAATGCACCTGACCGCCGACGACTATATTCTGGTAAAAATCCCTAACCGCAACAGTTAATGGATCGGCGAGGACACTCCCCACAACGCCCGTCTGCTGGTCGCCGGATACGACGAAAATAAATCTCGGCGCACCGGCCTGTGCGCTGGCCCAGAAAGAAACCGGTGATCCCATAAGGGAACTGCCATTATGGGTACAACTCGCCTGAACTTCATAAACATTCTCCCCTGACTGGGTTCCCAGAGTGAACAAAGCTCTGGCATCGCCCTGGGCATCGGTTAGAGTGGAGTATTGGGTTGCGCCGTCGAAAGAGCCGTTGCCGCGAATGACGCGATAAAATACGGTCAGTCCGGATCTGGGATTGCCATGACGGTCGGTCACTCTTACGCAAAAAGGCTTCGCCATGGTAGTGGCGACCGTATCTATCTGGCCGTCTCCATCAACCGCGAAAATACGATAGGGTTCTGTGGCGACGGCATTGGCTGTAAAGATCATTGGGGATCCTGTGAGCCCCGGAGCTTCAATCCTTAGGGTTTGCGCTCCGGCTCGCGGCCCAAGGCGCCAGTAAATTTGCGCCGATCCATTCTGGCCGCTGTAAACCTGTACGACGGAATCGCTCCCCACTGCCGGTGTGAGAGCAATTCGGCCGCCATCCAGCGCCCGCGCGGTTGCCATATATCCCGGCACCGGATCGCCGTTCTCAGCGGTAATGCTGAAATTTATCGCCTTGCTCAACACGGCATACACCGTGTCGGCCTGAAAATTGCCATCCAGATAGTTAATGCGAGCGGCGATGCCCGGCACGATGGCTTCGAACAAAACCGGCGAGCCCGTCACCTGCGAAGCTTCAGCCGTCACCCTCTGCAGCGCGCTGCTCCGCCCCGGCGTCAAAACTGCCCTGGCTTGCCCCAGCGAGTCCGTGCTGACCTGTCCATTGGCCGGATTCAGGGTTCCGCCTCCGCTTTGTACGGTGAAAATGACCGGTATATCGGGCGTTGGATTTTCGTAAGCATCGTGCAGGGTCACAACAAAAGGTTCGCTCAACGGTACATCCGGCAATCCGGTCTGGTGGTTGCCGCCGCTTTCGATCATGGTAACAGCGGGACCGGGTTTGGCGGTAACCGTAAAAAACGCAGTATGAGATTGGCCGTTCACATATAGACGCGCCTGCACAACTATTGGGCCGGCCGTCGATCCCAATAGCAAATATCGTTGTACCTTTCCTTCTCGATCGCTATTAAGTGGATCGGAACTGTTCTCATCACCCAAACCGGTCGGTATATACTGCGCATCAGCGGTCAACAGAATTTTATCCAACTGCAAACTGGGCATGGATGTTTCCAGTAGTATCTTATGTGAACCGCTGTTCAAGGATATCCCCCCGTTCAAACTCAGCTTCATCCACTGCCAGTCATTTAAATTCCCCACCGAAACCGATTGCTTAGCGCCGCTATTGATACTGTAAAAGAGCGTACCGGTATTACCCGAATTCAAGACGCGTATCCACATTTGGTAGGTTGCGGGCTGCACGATCTCCGCTGTCAGCGTGTCATAACCGGTATTTTGCCGCAGAGGAGTCAGGAGCGCAAATCCGTCGTTGGAGCAGGTTACATCATAGGCCCATCGCATCGCGCCAGCCAGGCCTCCCAGTTCGGCTTCCATCCAGAGCGCGCCCTCTGCGGATGGCGGAGGCACGATCAGCGTTGCCTCGCCCTTCAGGACCGAAAACTCCACGGGTACATCGGCAACGGGTTGCCCACCTTCGTCCAGCACGCGTACCACTAAAGGTAAAGGCAGTTGCCGGGCAACGGTATCGATCTGATCCTGACCTGAAAAGACAATGATCGTTGCGGGCGTGCCTCCGGGTATGCTGGGCCTTTGTGGTTCAATGACGATTTTTTGATCAACCGCGCCGTTTCGGTACGCAAACAACGTGCCGTCGCTGAATTGCGTCAGGAGATCATAACTGGTGCGGTTGGCCAGACCGAAATGCTGTTCGGGAGAATATTGCGAGATATGACCGGTTCCCGAGAGGATTTCACGATATCCGATTAATCCCGCGGCATGTCCCAGTTGACCCGCTGCATAAAGCCATAGTTTACTGCCATAACCAATCGCGCTCCCATTCGGACCGCGAGCTTCCATCTTGAGAAAATGGTTGCTTCCCGAACGGTTATTCTGTTTCAAAACGTTAAAGACATTATTACGAACGACGTATACATCCAGATCACCGTCGCCATCATAGTCGAACACGGTACCGCCGCGAACATCACCGGCAAATATCTCTGCGCCGCTGTTATTGACTTTGGTGAAAGCCCAATTGCCGTTGTTTCGGTACAGGCCGCCAAGATTTTTTTCCGCCGTGGTGATGATATCCAGATCGCCATCATGGTCAAAATCGCCCACCAGAGGAGAATAGCCATCCATGGAAATATTAACAGTGGAGGAAATATCCTGAAACGTACCATTCCCATTGTTCTTGTAACAATGCAGAATGGGATTGGGATCGCTGGTGGTATTGGAAACAGAGATGATCAAATCGAGGTCGCCGTCGTTATCCATATCCGCCCAAACCGCGCTGTTGCTCTTGTGATTGAAGGCGATACCGGCCGACTGAGCGCTCTCGGTGAAATAGCCGCTGCCATCATTCTTAAATAGCTTGTTAGCCGCGTATCTTTTCACGATATAAATATCGATATCGCCATCGCCATCGTAATCGGCAGCACTGGCTGAAAC
>JAFGSU010000081.1 GCA_016934435.1 Candidatus Zhuqueibacterota bacterium
CACTGCCGATCCGACGCCGCCGTAAATATTGTGATTATCAACGGTGACGATGCATCCGGTCTCTTTTGCCGCCAGCACGATAGCCTCTTCATCGATGGGTTTGCTGCAGCTCATATTGATGACGCGTGCCTCAATGCCTTTTTGCTGCAACCGCTCGGCTGTGGCCACGGCTTCCTCCAACACCTCGCCGTAAGAGATGAGCGTTACATCGTTCCCCGATCGCAATGTAACCGATTTCCCGGGCTGAAACCGGTAATCCGGCGATGTGAACTGCGGCAAGGGATCCCGGGCGACGCGCAAATAAGCCGGACCTTGATAGGTGACCATGAATTCCAGCATCCGTTGCATCTCCATTACATCCGCCGGATGCAGGACCATCATGCCGGCAATAGCGCGCATAATCGCCAAATCCTCCAGCGACTGATGCGAGGCGCCGTTCTTGCCGACAAACAAGCCGGCGTACAGTCCCAGGATTTTGACATTGAGATGGGGCAGGGCTACGGAAGTGGTCACCTGGTCGCACGCCCGGCGCGAACAGAACGCGGCGATAGTGGAAACAAAAGGTGTGAAACCCATGGTGCTCAATCCCGCGGCAATGCCCATCATGTTCTGCTCGGCAATGCCCACCTGAATGAAACGATGCGGAAAACGATCCTTGAATTCGGTAATTTTTGAAGCCGGGTTAAAGTCCGCATCCAGCAGAACAAGATCGGGATGCTTTTCACCCAATTCAGTCAATATGGCGCCAAGATAATCGCGCGGCGCTATTCGCTCGGCCATCTATTTCTTCTCCTTCATCTGCCGTAAAAGTTGATCGATTTCTTCCTGAGGACATTCCATGGCGACCAGGGTATCCACTGCTTGCTCCGATGTCAGACTGATGGAATGGCTGCCGGCCGTATCGGCAATCGTTGGTATACCGTGACCCTTGATGGTATGGGCGATGATGAAGGTCGGCTTGCCTTTATTTTTTCGCGCCTGATCAAAAGCATCGATTATGGCAGCGACGGAATGGCCGTCGGCTTCCAGAACATGCCAGCCAAAAGCCCTCCATTTGTCCGCTAACGGTTCCAGCGACATCACCCTGTTGATTCGATCGGACAGGCTGAATTTATTGTAATCGATGATGGCGGTCAAATTATCCAGCGTAAATTTCGGCGCACTCATCGCCGCCTCCCAGATTTGCCCCTCATTGGACTCGCCGTCGCCGATGAGCACGTAGACCCGGATCGCTTTTTTTCGCATCCGCGCGCCTAAAGCCATGCCGATGCCGGCCGACAATCCCTGGCCCAGCGCCCCGGTGCTCATCTCGATGCCGGGACATAACCCCAGCTCCGGGTGCGCCTGCAAGGGACTATCGATATCGTGCAAAGTCCACAGCAGGCTCTGCGGAATCCAGCCGACCTCGGCAAACACCGCGTACAACGCCGGGCAGCCATGGCCCTTCGACAATACGAATCGGTCGCGATCCGGCCAATCGGCATTCTTACGATCGATGTTCATTTCATGGAAGTAGAGCACTGCGAGGATTTCCGCTATCGATGCCGAACCGCCGGCATGGCCGGTGCCGGAATGTGCGATCATCTTGATCACATTGATCCTGATGCGATCGGCAATGGCCTGCAATTGTTTCGCTTCCGCTTTATTCTCTGTCATAATATTCATCCATATTTCAAGCGTTCAATATCAGAAACATGTCTGATTCATCCCAAAAGCGAGTCTTCCATAGATCAATCTATTATTGCACTTTACAGGAAGCCGTGGGGTAACCCAGATTCGGTGTTAATCCGCGAACTGAAGTGAAAATGTGCCACCCACAGGGTTACTTAATTAACTTGTAGACACCGAATCACTGGGGTATAAACTCCTATTTTAGTCCGGTCAGGGCATCTCATATTCTGAAGGAAATATACAAGTCCTTGCCTATTTGCTATCCGCAAATCTCCAGTCCGCTTTTTCGGCAAGATAATTCGGATTGACCGCCATTTCCTGCGCGCCCACCGCTTTGCGCCACTGATGCAGTTTTTCCCGCATGGCCGCCGCCTTTTCCGGCATTTCCGCTGTTAGGTCTCTGGTTTCACCGACGTCCTGACGCACATTGTAGAGATTTATTTGCCCCTCTTCATTATAGAGGGTGGGTTCATACCATTCGATTAATTTGTAATCGCCCTGACGAATGGCGCTCGCGGGTTTATAGCCCTGATGATGATAATGCGGATAATGAAAATAAATGGCATCTCGATTGAAATTACCGGTCTGTTTCAACAACGGCGTCAGGCTTTTGCCGTCCAGGTCCTCCGAAGCGTAGGCAATACCAAGCGCCTCCATCAGGGTCGGAAAAAAGTCGGTTGAAATGACGGGTTCGGCGCACTTGCCGCCCGGTTTGACCACGCCGGGCCAACGGACTACCAAAGGCACCTTGATGCCGCCGTCGAAAATAGTCGCCTTGCCCATACGCAGCGGATGCTGACTCTGCAGCTGTTCCAGTCCGCCGTTATCGGAGAAGAAAATCACAATCGTCTTTTCCGTCAAATTTAATTCATCCAGTTTGCTTAAAATCTCTCCGATGCCCCAATCCATGCGTTCAACCATAGCTCCCATTATGGGATTGTTAGTGGGTTTGTCCGATTCCGGCTTGGCGCGATACTTATCCACCAGAGCCTTCGACTCCATGATCGGCCGGTGTACGGCGTGGTAGACTACATAGCAGAAAAACGGTTTGTCCTGGTTGTTCTCGATGAATTTCAGCGAGCGCTCGGTAATTTCAATGGTATGATGGGCGTCTTTCTCCGGGTCATCGTCTTCTTTCGGCTTGACGGTGGTCAGGATATCGTCGAATCCTTGCGATCCCGGATCGAACATGCGACCGGGCTGATAATTTTTATCCGGACTGAGATGCCATTTGCCGAAATGGCCGGTAACGTAGCCGTTCTGCTTCAGCATTTCCGGGATGGTCACCTCTTCCAGCGGCAGGCAGGCCGCCTGTTGCGGCGTCGTCAGCCTGGCGTAGGGGAAGGGACTGCCGGGAATATAGTCGGTAAGATGCAGCCGGGCGCAATGTTTGCCGGTCATGATGCTGGCGCGCGTCGGGGAACACACCGGGGCGGCCGAATAGGCATCGGAAAATTGCATGCCCTCCGCTGCCAACCGATCGATATTCGGCGACTGATAAAACGGAAACCCATGATATCCCACCTGATTCCAGCCTTGGTCGTCGGAGAGGATGAA
>JAFGSU010000082.1 GCA_016934435.1 Candidatus Zhuqueibacterota bacterium
AATCCGCGAACTGAACTGAAAATGTGCCACCCACAGGGTTACTTAATTAACTTGTAGACACCGAATCGGTGTTATATTTGTCAGGCATGGTGAGAATCCATATAACGTATATGGGGCGCAAGGAAGCGTTGCCCCAATTATTCATTTCGTGAAAAGAATATTTATGAATACTGAAACAGACTTTCTTGTTATCGGCAGTGGCATGGCTGGGCTTACTTCCGCATTAAAATTGGCGCAACACGGTACGGTCGCGGTTATCACAAAAAAGCACCGTTCCGAATCGAATACCAATTATGCCCAGGGAGGGATCGCTTCGGTCTTTGATCCAGCCGATTCATTCAAACAACATATTCAAGACACATTACAAGCCGGAGCCGGACTCTGCAATATCGATGCTGTTCGATTGATCGTGGAACAGGGGCCTGCCCGAGTAAAAGAACTCTCCGAGTTAGGCGTTCAATTTACTCGAACTGAATCGGGGAAATTGGACCTCGGCCGTGAAGGCGGGCATCGATTCAATCGCATTGTCCACGTCAAGGATTATACCGGTCGCGATGTAGAGCGAGCGCTGTTGGAGTCGGTGAAACAGCATAAAAATATCTCGATGTATGAACATCATACCGCTGTGGAGCTCATCACAGAGCATCATGTCTTTAGTCCGCGTCCGGCCTCAAAAACAACTCTCAATTGCTGGGGCGCATATGTCCTTGATTCCAACAACCAAACCATTGATCTCTTTTTATCCAAAGCAACGATCCTTGCCAGCGGCGGATGTGGCCAGGTATATTTACACACCACCAATCCGGAGATCGCCACGGGAGATGGCATTGCGCTGTGTTATCGCGCCGGAGCCAAAATAGCCAATATGGAATTCATGCAGTTTCATCCGACAACACTCCATCATCCGGAAGCCAACTCGTTCCTCATCTCAGAGGCTGTCCGCGGATTTGGCGGCATTCTGATCACCAAAAACGGTGATGCGTTTATGGAAAAATATCACCCCATGAAATCCTTGGCGCCGCGCGATATTGTTGCCAGAGCCATCGACGGCGAATTAAAAAAACGCGGCGATCCCTGCGTCTATCTCGATATCACGCATAAAAAGCCTGATGAAATTAAATCGCGCTTTCCAAATATTTATGAAAACTGTTTGAAATATAAAATCGACATCAGCAAAGAACCCATCCCCGTTGTACCAGCCGCCCATTATTCCTGTGGAGGGGTATGGACGGATTTAACCGGCAGCACAACAATAGAAGGCCTTTTCGCTTGCGGTGAAGTGAGCTGTACGGGCGTGCATGGAGCCAATCGTCTGGCCTCCAATTCTCTTTTAGAAGCCGTAGTCTTCGCGCACATTGCCGCACAGGAGGCCGCACAATTCGCCAAAATCCGTAAAATAAAAACGCCCCCCATTCCTCGATGGGATGATAGCGGAACCTTTAATAGCGAAGAATGGGTGCTGATCTCGCATGATAAGATGGAAATTAAAAACCTCATGTGGGACTATGTGGGCATCGTACGATCCAATCTACGTCTTGAGCGTGCACTCAGTCGGATTCGTCTTGTTCGACAGGAGGTTGAAAATTATTATAGACGAACCAAAATTTCCGACGGATTACTTGAACTCCGTAATCTGGCTACTATCGCACAACTTATCATCCAATCAGCGTTGATGCGAAAAGAGAGCCGTGGATTGCATTATATGACCGATTTCCCTAAAACCGATGATGATAACTATTTGCACGATACTATCATTCAAAACATTGAACCTTAACTTGACCAATTGAGGTGGGGCAATGATTATCAGCAAAATTTCTATACGCGCGTTTAAATCCATCTACGAGTTGAGCATGTCGCTGGACCCGAAAATAAATGTATTCATTGGTGCCAATGAAAGCGGCAAAACCAATATCCTCAAAGCTTTTGAGGCGTTTCATAGCGAGCAGCCCTTCGACAACTCGCTGACCTGTCAGTATTCAAACCATTATTATATGGGTAAATCCCCGGAAATTACCCTCGAATTTACCGGGCTGAGCAAAGAGAACAAGAAACAACTCGCAGCCATTTCAGAAGTGTTTAAAGAAGTGGATACATTTCAAATCAAACGCGACGGCCCGGGTACCAATAATTATCACCTCATTATTAATGATGCCGAAGTGGAACGAGTCGACAGCGGGCGGCTTCTTAAAACGCTACCCAAATTACTCTATTTTGCGGAAATGCGTTTATTAAAAAATAGAGCCGAGTACGAGCATCTTCTCACAGACCACATAGAGTACGCCACAGAAAGGAACCTTTTGAAAATCGGCGGAATTGAGAATTATGACATTATTTTTGAGGACACCGCTCGTGGTCGTCGCTCTTTGGAAGAAGCCAGCCGAATCATTACAGAACAGGTCCGTCGCGTATGGTCGCAAGAGCCCAGCATCGAAGTAAAATTGAACGTAAATGGGCGCGCGCTCTATATCGATTTTAGTGACGACACAACCGTATTCGATACCCCCGAGTCTCGAAGTCTGGGCTTTCGTTGGTACCTTTCCTTTTATGTAAATTTCCTTGCACAGACTTTCGAAGCCCAGGCTAACGAGTACGTCTTTCTTATTGACGAGCCGGGCATTCACCTGCATCCGGCAGGACAAAAGGACCTGGTCCAGGTACTCGAAGACCTGGCATTAAAAAATCAATTGCTTTACACAACCCATTCCCCCTTTATGATCGATCGTCAGTTCCCGGAACGCGTCGTTCTTGTCATCAAGGATAAAAATGGCACCCGAGTCGACACCTCCTCTTATCGCGAAAATTGGAAACCCCTGCGTAACGAAATCGGCTTGAAAATTGGTGACCTCTTTTTCTTCAGCGATTCCAGTTTGATTGTGGAATTACCCACTTCAAAGAAATCGGGACTTTTGGGTAAAATAAAAGGCAGAGTGGCTGAATAAAAAAAGGGGAAGGCCGGCATAGGCGCTGATGGGATTAGTGTCCTTTTGTAATGTATTCAACCAACGCATTTTTATCGGAGCTATCAATTTATGCCGAACAATACATACGATCTACAATCTGTTCGTCTTCCGAGACTCGCAGGGATTGCCCTTCGTATTTTTACAAATGTTTTGGAAACCAGATTGGGCCGCGCTCTTTTGCTGAAATCACTGCTTCAGAATGCAGGGATTGTGGCTTTTCGCAAATTAACTGTGCCCGAACCACCTACCTTTCTACCGCGATATCCGGTTCATCCTGCTTATTTAAATAGCAGTTCTAAGAAACCTAAGCGGCAGCTCATAAAGCATCGACCAGCAGGATTCGCTTATGCCACGGCGGCAGATTATCATAATGCCTATTCTTGCGGCAGGACAACCCCGACAGAAATCGCCCGCAAAGTAGTTGAAATGATTAAATCGAGCAATGAACACTCACCACCTCTGCGCGCCGTCATCGCCTGCTACGAAGAAGATGTTTATGCCCAGGCCAGAGCATCGGATAACCGCTATCGGAGGCGTAAGCCATTGAGTATCATGGATGGCGTTCCGGTAGTAATCAAAGATGAACTCGATCAAGTTTCCTATCCCACGACCGTCGGCACCAGTTTTCTCGGACAAAAGCCGGCTACAACCGATGCCACCGTCGTGGCGAGATTACGTTCGGCTGGCGCTCTCCTTGTCGGCAAGGGTAACATGCATGAAATAGGAATCGGTATAAGTGGAAATAATCCCAAACATGGCACGATACGGAATCCATATCATCTTATGCATTACAGTGGTGGCAGCTCAAGCGGTCCGGCGGCAGCGGTTGCTTCGGGTCTGTGTCCAATTGCTATCGGGGCGGATGGCGGTGGTTCGATTCGAATTCCTTCCAGTTATTGTGGCATATACGGCCTGAAAGCCACTTTTTCGCGCGTAAGTGAATATGGCGCGGCGCCCATTTGCTGGAGTGTGGCCCACAACGGCCCGCTGGCAGCCACCGTTCATGATCTTGTCCTGAGTTACGCCACCATTGCAGGCCAGGATGATAATGATGCCCTTACGCGATCTCAACCCCCCGTCACTTTGCCTGATCTTAAATCTTTTAGGATGAAAAACATGGTACTGGGCGTCTACTGGCCATGGTTTCGTCATGCAGATAAGGCGATCGTTTCGGCTTGCGAAAAGAGGCTGGCGGACTTTGAGCAGATGGGCGCTACAATCCGTGAAATCACTCTGCCCGAACTGGAGGCGCTGCGTGTGGCGCATACCATCACGATTGCATCTGAGATGACCAGTGCGATGGCTCGGTATTATAAACGGCATCGCAAGGATTTCAATTTTGATACACGCATTAACCTGGCTCTGGCACGCACCTTTACTGCACGCGATTACCTTCTGGCGCAACGGTTGCGAACGCGCGCTATGTCTTATTTTAGCAGGGCTCTTGAACAGGTTAACGCCATTATCACACCGGCGACGGCGTGCGTAGCCCCTCCCATCCGCAAGGATGCACTAAAATATGGGGAATCGGACCTGACCATGCTGTCAGAGGCTATGCGCTACGCAATCGCGGCAAATTTCACCGGTTTGCCGGCCATCACCTTCCCTGTGGATTATGATCCCAATGGTTTGCCGATTGGCATGCAGGCCATTGGCAGGCCATGGGCAGAGGATGATTTACTGGCCATTGCATATAAATCGGAGGGTCTCCTCAAGCGCGTCAAACCACAAATGTTTTATTCCATTTTAGAGGGCCATCCGTGATTAATAATATTATATTCGACTTTGATTCAACAATCATCAATGCAGAGGGTGTCGATTTAATCCTCAAGGCGTCATTTGAAAAATTATCCAATCCTGAGCGCACTCACCTTTTGACCCAATTGAATATTTTGACAGAAAAGGCCACGTGCGGCGAGATGCCTCTGGGTGAAGCCATTCGACAGCGCTTCGATCTGACCCGGATAATAAAAGATGATGTCGTCAAAGCAGCCGAGAACATGCTCGACCATGTCAACCCTTTTGTCAAAGAAACCATACAGCATTTACGAGACGCCGGCAAACAAATATTCGTTTTTAGCACCAGCTTTGAAGAAATTGTGAGACCCGTGACAGATGCGCTACTGATTGCCTGGGATCACGTATTTACCAATCAGCTCATTTATGATTTTAATGGGCAAGTAATCGGCTTCAACGAAAAAAATCCTCTTTTCCTCAGCGTCGGCAAGGGATTCCTGGCCGAACAGATGAAAAATGACGGCCGGTTACCCGGCCGCACCGCGGTCGTTGGAGACGGCGCGACTGATTTAGCCTTGCGGAAAAGCAATATCGCCCAGATATTTATTTTTTATGCCGGATCCAAAGTCTATAAGGATATTCGTCAACAGGCGGATTTTACCATTGATCGTTTCGATCAACTCTTGCCATTGGTTTTTTCAGAAGAAGAATATCCGCGTGAATTGGCCCACTCCATCTCGAAGGTTCGAGAAAAAACCACATCTAGTCCCAAAGTCCTGCTGTTGGAAAATATTCACAAGAATGCGGTCAAAAAATTTAAAGAACATAAATATCCCGTAAAAAATTTAAATAATTCTCCTGATGAAAAAGAATTAATTGAAACAGCCCAGAACTATCAAATCCTCGGCATTCGCTCGCGAACCAGGATATCTGCTTCCACTCTGACAAACCTGCCGGATCTCTGGGTCATCGGAGCATTCTGTATCGGAATCAATCAAATCGATTTGGATGCGGCAGCGAACAGCGGAGTTCCGGTATTCAATGCCCCTTACAGCAACACCCGGAGTGTGGCGGAGTTGGTTGTCGGTGAAACCATCATGCTCATGCGGCGAATCATTGAAAAAAACGCAGCAGTTCATGAAGGCCGCTGGCTCAAATCTGCCGAAGGTTGCAATGAAATCCGCGGAAAAACGATTGGCATTGTCGGCTACGGCCATATCGGTTCGCAAGTTTCGGTATTGTTTGAACAGTTGGGCATGTCCGTTCTTTTTCATGATATTGTCGATAAACTGCCTTTGGGTAATGCAAAAAGCGCGCAGCATCTTTACGACCTGCTGGGCAAGTCCGATCTGGTCACGCTTCATGTACCCGACACGCCTGAGACGCGTGGAATGATCGGTGCACGCGAACTAATGGCGATGAAAAAAGGAGCCATCCTCATCAACTCCAGTCGCGGAAAAGTTGTGGTGGTCGAGGCGTTACGTCAAGCAATCGACAGCGGACATATTTCAGGCGCTGCCATCGATGTTTTTCCGGAAGAACCCGGCCGACCAGACGAGATTTTTCAATCTGTCCTTCAAGGT
Source organism: Candidatus Zhuqueibacterota bacterium (assembly GCA_016934435.1). Classification (GTDB taxonomy): domain Bacteria; phylum Zhuqueibacterota; class Zhuqueibacteria; order Residuimicrobiales; family Residuimicrobiaceae; genus JAFGSU01. The sequence continues at coordinate 6,281 of JAFGSU010000082.1, forward strand.
GCGAACAATGTCATCCTGACACCGCATATTGGCGGCAGCACCCAGGAGGCGCAGGAGAATATTGCTGACTATGTAAGCCAGAAAATCATAAATTTTGCCAAATCCGGCTCTACCCTGGGCGCTCTTAACTTTCCTGAGATGGATCTTGCACGCATGCCGAAGACGCATCGTATATTGCACATTCATAAAAATGTTCCCGGCGTGTTAGCTAAAATCAATAGCGTTTTTGCTCGTCGCAATATCAATGTAGAGAGCCAAATACTTCAGACCAAAGACCAAATCGGCTATTTGATCGTGGATGTAGATGATCATATTTCGGATCATGTAATAGAGTTGATGCAACATATTACAGAGACCATAAAAATAAGAAAAATAGAATAGAAACCGTTTCGAAGGAGAAATCGTATGGCGCGGTTAAAAATTGGTATTGCCGGTGTCGGGAAATTGGGCTCGTTTCATTGCAATGCTCTATCTCAGCTGTCGGGATATGAATTAATAGGAGTATACGATATCAATCCAGAAATCTTAAACACGACCGCAACACGATTTCATTGCCAAGCTTTTACCTCCTATGAGGAACTGTTGCAGAATGTGCAGGTTGTGGGCATCTGTGTCCCGACAACAGTTCATCGTGATTACACTATTCAGGCGCTGGGAATGGGTAGACCGGTCTTTGTTGAAAAACCGATTGCAAGCACGCTTGAGGAGGCTGAAGAGATGGTCGCATTGGCAAGCCGGAAGAGAATTCCATTACAGGTTGGGCACATCGAGCGATTCAATCCGGCCATTCGGGCGCTGGAAAATTTTTCGCTAAACCCGATATTCATCGAGTCACACAGGCTGGCTTCGTTCGATCCACGCGGTACGGACGTCGCCGTAGTCCTGGATTTGATGATCCACGACATAGATATTATTCTCAGCCTGGTGCCGGATAAAGTAGAGCATATCGATGCCAGTGGCGTTGCCGTAGTCTCTGATGAAATTGATATCGCCAATGCCCGGCTCAAATTCCAGAACGGCTGTGTAGCCAACGTCACGGCCAGCAGAATTTCACAAAAAAAAATGCGCAAGATGCGATTGTTCCAGAAAGATTCTTACATATCGATAGATTTTTTACAACGGCTCACCGAAATCTTCCGAATCGTGGATGACACAGCGGTTCCAAGCACAATGGTACTGGGTCAGATTGAAAAGGGGACGCAAAAAAGACACATCATTTATGAAAAGCCGCAACCACCCGATCTGGATGCCATGCAAGCCGAATGGTTGGCCTTTTCTGATTCGGTAACGACCGGCGGACGTCCGATTGTAAGCGGCGAAGACGGATTGCAGGCGCTCAAAGTCGCCGATCAGATTACTCGCATTATTGATAAAAATAGTCATATCCAGCCATAGCAATGACTAACTCAAATCTACAGGATATGAAGGGCGACAGATGTCCGGTATCATGATTATCGCAGGAGAGGCGTCGGGTGATTTGCACGGCGGAAGATTGGTGCAAGCCCTGTTGCAACAAAATCCCGACCTGGCGATATATGGCGTCGGCGGCGATCATATGGCCGCGGCCGGTATGAAACTATTTTATCACATCGATCAACTGGCATATATCGGTTTTGTTGAGGTGATCAAACATTATTTCTTCTTTAGGCGAGTTTTCAGGGATTTATTACGGGTGTTGGATTCCCAGCGCCCTGATGTTGTTGTTCTGATAGATTATCCGGGTTTTAATCTTCGTTTCGCACGCAGAGCAAAAAAACGGGGGATGCTGACGTTTTATTACATTGCGCCGCAAGTTTGGGCCTGGGGGCAAGGCCGGGCCCAAAAAATGGCAAAATATATCGACGAAATGGCTGTCATTTTCAAGTTTGAAGTTGCATTTTTCTCTCGCTTTGGCATTCAAACCACGTTCGTGGGCCATCCCCTGCTCGAGAGTCTGAATCCTCCTGCTGATCATACCGCTTTCTTTGCGCGTTACGGTCTTAAATCAGACAAACCGATTCTTGCTATTCTCCCAGGCTCCCGCAAACAAGAGGTAACAACCCTGATGCCGTTATTATACCATACCGTAAAAATACTGCGCCAGCGACATCCGGATATTCAAATAGCCATAAGTAAAGCATCTACTATATCTTTGGAATTCTTGGCGCATCATCATGATGGCTTGCAGGATATAAAAATCATAGAATCCGACCTGCATAGCCTATTAAATTGCGCAACGGCGGGTATGGTAGCATCAGGCACAGCAACCCTGGAGGCAGCTATATTCAGGCTTCCGTTCATCATTGTTTACCGGGTTGCCAAACTCTCCTATCTTTTAGCAAAACGGCTCATAAAAATTCCATATATCGGACTCGTTAATGTCGTCGCCGGAGAGCCTGTCATTAAAGAATTTTTACAAAATAATGTCAATCCCGAAATGCTGGCGCGTGAGATGGAACGGCTGCTCTATGACCAGACGGAAAGAACACGCATAGTGCACAAATTGCAGCATATCAAAACCGAATTGGGCGAGGTCGGGGCTTCGCAAAAAACAGCCCAACTCATTCTAAAATTAATAAAATGAACAGTTGACGCGATTTGTCTTTCTTTTGTGATTGCTGGCACGGCTCAATATCTGTGGATGGGCTTATATTTCATGAATAAAAAACAAAAAAAGGAACTGATTTTTTTTCTGGCGACCAAATTAACCTGGTTGCTCATTCTATCATTGGGCAAACTGGGCCGCATTACGCTGAAAAACCGGCATTATTGGGAGGAAATGGTAAGACAAGGGAGGGGATTTCTC
>JAFGSU010000083.1 GCA_016934435.1 Candidatus Zhuqueibacterota bacterium
ATCAGCACGCGGTAATCGAACGCCAGTCCCGGCACAAATTCCTGCAAGATGAAATTGCGCTCGCGCCTGACGTACTCCCGGTACTGCAAATAATCGGTATAGTTGCTGTAATCGGGATATTCCGGATAATGTTTTTCCGGCCGCAAATATCTCCGGCGGAACAGGTCGTAGCGGTCGTATGCCGAAACATGCTCGAAGCTCCTGACAACCTTTTCCAGCTCGTGGCGGTTGTGCACTAAAAAAACCCGCTTTGCATTGGACCCGACCGATTGTTTCACCACTAATGGAAAAGTAAATGTATAGCCGGCCATCTCTTTGCGGCTGCTGAAATACCAGGCTTTGAGCGATTCGATGCCGAGTTTGCGCTTGTAGAGTTCCTGGTAGCCTTTGTCTTCATGGCACATGAGCATGGCAAAAGGAGGGAGCACGATATTACCATGGTCATCGAGATGATGGATCAGATCGAGGATATAATCGCGATAATTTCCCTTTTGACTGAAGGAATAGAATATGATCGAATCTTTGATTTCTGATGAGTTGTTAACGATTTCATGGTAATGATATTTATCCAACGTAAAGCCTTCTTTTTGAGCGTACTCGATCATGCGGCCGACATTCATGCTGACCCACGGCCGGCGCCGTTGGCCGAAAAAGTCGTCGAGTCCGCTGAGCAGGACGATATGTTTTTTTTTCATTGTGGCTCCAAAAATATCAAGATATGCTGCTTGCTTTTTTTTATTAATTTGAATACATTTTTACGATGCTGTATTGACTCATAATCGATTATTATATTCGTCACAGAATTTAATGACATGATAAGAGTCGTGCAATTAGACAGCGAATCGGTGCAGAATCAACACAAACTATATTTTACAATTTTTTTTATGAAAAAGCGATATTTATTTTTTATCTCTCAGCCCTATTCCTTTGCCATTTTACGGCCGCTGCAGTCGGTCATATGGGAACGCGGCGATGAGGTCGGCTGGTATTTCGACGGCCCCGGCGCCCATTATCTCCGGCCTGATGAAAAGCGTCTGTTCACCATCGAGGAGGTGAAGCAGTACCAGCCGCGGGCGGTGTTTGTGCCCGGCAACCGTGTTTTCGATTTTTTCCCCGGCGTCAAGGTCGAAGTTTTTCACGGTTTTCCCGCCGGTAAACGCAATCAGACGCGCGGTCATTTCCGCATCCGCGGATTTTTTGATCTCTACTGTACCCAGGGACCGGCGGCGACGCGGCCTTTTATGGAGCTGGCGCGAAAGCACAGGTACTTTAAGGTGCGGGAAACCGGGTGGCCTAAAATGGATCCGCTCTTTCGCAACGACCACAGGCCATCGGCCCATGACCGCCCCGTTATCCTGTACACCTCTACTTTTACCAGAGAACTGACTTGTGCGCCCGTTTTGCTGGATACCATTCGCTCCTTGAGCCGAGATGATCGTTGGCGCTGGCTGGTCACGTTTCATCCGCGCATGGATGAAGAGATTGTCCGGCAGTACAGGTCCATCCAGGGCGATCATCTGCAGTTCATCGAAACCGATGACGTCATTCCATTGTTGCGGCAGGCCGATGTGATGGTGTCCGATACCTCTTCCATATTGTCGGAATTTTTACTGCTGCACAAACCGGTGGTAACATTTCGCAATCGCAAACCGGGACCGTACCTCATCGACATTCATCGACCGAAGGAGCTGTCCTCCGCCATCGAATCGGCTCTGTCGAGGCCGCCGGCGTTGATGGATGAGATCAGAACATACGCCGACTTAATTCATCCCTATCGCGACGGCCGTTCCAGCGAGCGGGTGCTGGACGCGGTTGAGGCCTTCATCGAAAACGATCTGCCGCACATGCCGCGCAAACCGCTCAATCTTTTTCGCCGACTCAAGCTCAGGAAGCGAATGCGATACTATCATTGGAAATAGCACACAAGCTCTATCCGTTGCATTCGAGAAATTTCCATTTTCCGCGTGGGCCTCGACCGACAAAATGATTTGCTTTGCCCTAAACCGAACGATTTACCTCCTTGAGATTTAGCAGTAGTAAAATTGCCGTTATTCACGCAAGGACATGCTGAAGAATGTCATTGCGAGTGAAGGAACCATAGTTGCGTTTGTGATCAAATCTGCGCTGGAACGAAGCAATCTCCGCCATGTCCTCGGCAGCGGAGTAACGGAGTGTAGCGTTTTATCAAGACTGTGTTGGCGCGAAGCAATCTCCGCCAAAAGGTGACTGGCCGATTACCTTTATAGCGGGGATCGCCGCGCTCCACTGCGGATCGATTCCCATTCCGCACTCACCCCCTCCACTTCTAATAACAGCGGAGACCGCCACGCTCCAACACAGTCCATCGATGATAGGAATATCCGATCGCTCCGCTCGCGGTGACATCGTTGTATTATGTCCTCGGAAAGTTGTAATAAAAGTCGCAGCCGGACAGTTCTAGGAAATAATTTCCAATATCTTCCCGTAAGCCATCTCGGCGCTGATGCCAAAGGTGGCATCCTGTCGCGAATCCACCGCCGGATTGTGCAATACGTAATGCCCGAGCATATTTTCGGCGCCCCATTTATCGGGCGCGGTGCTGCCAAAGATAGCCAGCGACGGTGCGTCCACCGCCACGGCCAGATGGTTGATGCCGCCGTCGTTGCACACCAGCAACTCGCACTGCTGAAGCAGCGCCGCAGCCTGATTGAAATCGGTCGGCGGCGCCAGGATGGCCTGTTCCTTCATCATTTGCTGAATCTGCTCGACGTCTTCTTTTTCGTCCGGACCCCATAGCAAAATCACCCCCCGGCTGGTCCGCTGCAGGATTAAATCCGCCAGCGCCGCATAATTGGCCAGCGACCATTTTTTGCGCGGCACCGGACTGCCGGGCGAAAAGCAGATCAGCTTCTTTCCCGCCAATCCTGCGCTCGCCAGCCAGTCGGCCGCATAGCGGTGCGATTCGGGTTTGATGGTGTAGTACAAACGATAGGGCTGTTCCTCGATGCCCAGCGGTTTCAGCAGGTCGAATTTCATCCCGGCGCTGTATCGCCGGGTGATTTTGTAGACCTTGACGTTGTAGATGAAGGAGAGACGCCTTTTTTTGTATCCCAGCCGGTATTGGGCGCCGCTGAAAAAGGTGATGGCCGCTGATCCCATGCCGCGAATCTGGTCGATGATCAGATCATACCTGCGCGCACGAATGCGGCGAAACAGTTTGATACGTTCGAACAGATTACGCCATCCCGGTTTGTTTTCGAACACAATTAGCTCATCCAAAAATGGATTGCCCTCCAATACCCTGTGATAGGGCTTGCGCACGAGAAAATCGATTTTCGCATTCGGGAATTTCTGCCGCAGAAACGGCAAATAGCCGGTGTTCAATAAAATATCGCCGAACGGCTGGTATTGGATGATCAATATTTTGTCGATTTTGTTAAAATCAATTTTCATCTACTCGCCTATCTCAATTTCACTATACCCATATTTTATTACAATATCGCCGGGGACGGGCGAGATGGAGCTTTATGGAATTAAATTCCACTCATTTCCCGCCAGGCCCGGTGAAAATTTTCCCGCACCCGGTCCATATTATACTGTTCGAGCACATAGTGCTGGCCGGCTGTATTAAAACCGGATCGGCTTTTTAATTTCTCCAGGACAGCCGCCAACTCCGATGCGGTCCGCGCCCGATGACAGTGTGGAAAATCGAACGACCAGACCACCTGACGGCCACAGCTGAGCGCTTCTAAAATCGTACTCGGCAGGCCGTCGTGTTCGGTCAGGCGCACAAATACGGTGTGCCGCCCAAACTCTTCGATGACATCTTTAACGAATGGTTTTGCGGACATATTCGGCCGGGCAAATTTTATATCGTTACGCCAGATGGTAAAGGGCACATCGGGCAGCGCTGCTGCCGCCGCTTCTATCGCCCCCAGATGATAGAATTTTTCCTTACCACCGGGCACGTAGGCCAACACGGAGAACTGATCCGGCATCGGCAGATTGTGCGCCTGCAACGGCGTGTTGGCCAGCACCAGAAGCTCGGCCCGCAAACCATGCGCCGCTAATTCGTCCACTAAATTCTGATGATCGGCATAAAATGCCACGCCGCACCATTGATAAAAGCGGTATTCGAGAATTCGACGCTTTTTCGCAACGATCAGGCTGACATCCGAGCCGATGAAATGCAAAATGATGCGGATGCGCGGACGCCATGCCTTGATCAGAATAAACTCCGCCAACGTCATTTTCGCCCAGAAAAAATGAATCAGCCTGAAACGCCGCGCCATACGAGCGCGACGCCATTTCGTCATTTTGTCCCAGTGGCTTTCTTTGTCACAGTAGGCCATACCTTCACCGCCGGCGAAGACGTGCTCAAATCCCTGGCGAAAATGGGCGAATCCGACCACGAGGATGTTTTCAGATGCGGTTTTTGACATGATAATAAAAATCGATTTTTTGCGCGCCGAACGATTCCTTGAACTTTTGCACGTTGGGCAACCCCACACTGGCGCCCATGTTGAAAAACGAGTACTTTTGACAATTGAGTCGAATGATCTCCTTGAGGAGAAAATTATTGGGCGCCAGATCGCGATACTGCGAAAATCCCGCACTGGCATAATAAAAGATATTGCGCTTGCCGAACAGGATGATGACGCCGGAGAGGGGTTGTTCATCCTGATAGCAGAGATAGATTTGGGCGTGCTCCCGCAGATGCGCAAAGATCGATGCAAAGGTTTCCACGCGCATCAATCTGGTATCATCCCAGCGTTGGGCGGTGTCCAGATACATCCGATAATAGATATCGACGAAAGGCTCGATCGTTTTTTCGTCCGAAATGCGCACATGCAGATTGTTTTTTTCCGCCTTGCGGATCATGTTTCTGTTTTTGGAAGAAATATCCTGCTGCCAGATTTCCTCGAAAGGTTTTCCGATGTTCAATCCGTGGGTGAACGTCTCGTGCGCCTTAAAACCGAATTTCTGCAGGCCGATGTGCGCTGCATCTGACTCGGGTGACGGGAAGATGGTCAGCCGGGAGACGTTCAACGGCTGGATGTCTTTCAGGATCGCCTCCAGATGCCGGCGCTCGATCGCTCCAGCACACAGCAATCCGCCATAGCTGTAAAAAGTCGAAAAATAGACCTTGAACAGCGGGATGGCGCCGACTCTTTTCTGCAGTAGCGGTAGAAAAATCTCCGTCCCATCAGGAAAGCGATACAATCTTGATGCGTCGGACCAGCGCCAGTCCATTATGGCCACCTGATGCTCGATCCATTCCGGCCGCGCAAAGGCGTAATAATCTTCCAGCGTTTGCAGGAAATCATCGTGCGTAGTTTGATCTGGATTTTGTAATACTTGCATGCCTATTTTACTATCCTATATAGCCTGGTTGAAATAAAAACAGAGATCACCAACCTGTCATCAATAAACACCTTTTAACCATCGCCGCGTGCCTTCGCGGTCGACATCCGCACAAGTTATTGCATATTTTCCTGTTTTTTCACCCTCGAACAGACCAGTCGCTTAAACAGAAAAACATTGGTCATGATGCCATAGAGGCGAAATCCAACTTTGAGGATGCCCTTTTGCGCCGGCAGGTTGTCGTCATTGGTATCAATCCACAGCAGATGCGCGCCTTCGGCGAAAATAGTTTCAGCGAGGCGATAAATGATGCCAGAGTAGAGATTATGACCGCGAAAGGCCTCTTTGGTGTAACAGTAGAAAATATGACCTTCACCGTCGCTTAGGGGCAGGTGGTTGTTGGAGAAGAATCGCTCGTCTCCACGGTGCACCATGCCCCAGCCGTAGGCCAGTATTTTGCCGCCGGAATCACAATACACGCCAATATAACCGGCATAGAGGAACTTTATAAACAATTTATATCGGCCCGGTTCCTTGCTCTTAAAAGCCAGGTCAAGAGCGGTTTCGTCGAAAGTTTTGAACTCGAATGCCAGATCGGACGTCGGCTGCGAAAGCTCGCTTATCGCGTCGGCGGTATAGACGCAATAGCGATAACGACGGTATTTAACAAATCGGGCTAATTTTCGGGAAAATTTGTTCATCGGTTATTTTTTAAAAAATGATTCAATCAAGATTTTGCCGCGATAGCAAAATGCGGCTCGATAATACTATGAGTTTTTAAAATTTAACGATTCGGCATTATTTTGATTGGCACTATTCGGTTCCTACTTTGAAACGATCTGCTTCACCTGCAGCCGGTTCTGTTCGGGCTCATTCAGATTGGAACGATTCTACTCTCCCCGGTTTTTTATACCAGCATCCGGCTATTATTGATCAATTTGGTTCGAACAGCTCTGTCAATTTTTTTGTCAACGCGCGATAATCGAAGGTCTGGATGACATTCCAGTCGGGATTGTGGTTTAATCCGCCGCTACGCCACTGGTCATGCAAATCGAGCAAAGCGGCGGTGATGGCATGCCGGTCATCGATGTTGACGCAGCGGCCGGCGCGACAGCGGCTGATCAATTTCGCCAGATCGCTGTTGGGACGATGCATCAGCAGGATGGGTTTGTTCAGGCGCAGATATTCAAAGATTTTGCCCGAATAGGCGCCTTCGGTGGCCGGGTCGTCCGCGAACATGATGGCCAAAAGATGCGCACCTGCCAGATTTTGCAGGCTCTGTCGATGCGGCAGGAATCCCCTGTGATCGATCAGGCCCGCTTGCAGCAGCTGCGGATGCCGGCCAGCGATCTGCTTCAGGCTGTTTTTGCCGGCCATACAAATCCGCACCCGGATTTGATGCTCCGAGGACAATCGCGACATGGCATCGAGCAACGGCTCGATCGGCGCCAGGCGACTGATGCTGCCGTTGTAACCGATGGTGAAGGTATCCGATTTTTCAGGTATATCTTCGACAGAAGTAAAATCGTCTTCATCGTAGCCGTTGGTGATCAGGTGAAAGCGGTTGCGCAAATCCGGATAGAGCGCCTGATATTGCTTCACCAGGTGGGGCGTGACGCAGACGATGGCGTCGAACAGTGGAAAGGTCGCTTTTTCGATTTCCATTGCCTGTTGTCGCGCCTTTTGGTTCTTTTCCAGTAAAAAATAATTATTGAATGAAAAAGCATCGCGGAGATTGACCACCACCGGAATGTTCAGCTCCTGTTTTATCTGCGCCCCCAAAAGCAAGCCTGAGAAAGGGCTGACGTTGACCAGTGCGGCATGTATCGTATGTTCCTTCGCCAGTCGTTGCGCCGTTTTAAGGGCATAATGATTCCACCATCGGTAGCGGTCGGGTTGCAGGTGCGCACGCAGCAACGGCCGCACGAGCTTTGCCAGCTCGCCCGGCAGGATTTTTTTATAATCGATGAAAAACGGTCTTTTGATGATTGTTTCAGAAGGTAGTTCCTGCATTAGCGATTCGTCCCGTTCGCCCCGGAACGACCAGGTCGGCGTGGTCACCACCATGGGCCGCCACCCGCACAGCGGCATGTACTTGACGAATTTGCTGATGCGCTGCACGCCGACGCCGCCCATGGGCGGGAAATAGGCCGATATGATCAAGCAGGTCTTCATTGGCTGATGCAATTCTGATAAAACTGTTCAAACTGGTCGATCATCCGGTCCTCGGAATAAGTGCGGTCAATAGTCCGTGCAGCGGCCGTGCTGAATTGCCCCCGCAATTCCGGATCATCGATCAGCCGCAGGATGCGCTCGCTCAGTTGCGCGACGTTCTGCACCTGCACGATTAAGCCGTTTTCACCGTCGGATATGATCTCATGCACGCCGCCCACGCCGGTGGCGACCACCGGCCGGCCGACGGCCAAGTATTCGACGATGGTATAAGGAAATGCCTCGTAATGGGAGGGCAGTACCGCGATGTCATAAGCCGCAGCGCTCAGCATTGGATCGGGCACAAAACCGGTAAAAATGATGCGTTCGGCAAGGTGCAACTGGTGGGCAAGATTTTGAAATTCCGCTCTGTGTTTGCCCTCTCCGGTGATGACCAGACGTGCCTGCGGCCGCCTGGAGGCAATCTCTGCGAACGCCTTGATCAGGGATTCAATCCCTTTGCTGCGCACCAGTCGGCCGGTGAACCCGACGACGATGCCATCCATCGGAACGCCCCATTGCTTGCGTTGTGCCGCGACCTCATCGCGCGTATATATCACACGGTTGTGGCCGATATGGATGACGCGGCACACTTCATCACCCAGCCATGGATTTTTCCGCTGCGCTAATTCTTTGCAGGTGTGGCAGGGAAAGATGTATTGGTCGACGAGATATTGCTGCAGGCGGCGGCTGTCGTCTACGTCCTTCTCATTGCCGATAAAGCGCACGGAGGGGATGCGGCACAAGCGCGCGGCGAGTCCGCCGGCGATCACTTCTTTTTTTATGTTGGTAGCCATTAGCTCGATGTCGTTCTTTTTGATGAAGCGCAACAGGAATGCGATGAGAAAAGGATTGAAATCCATACCGGTCCTGACTGGCAGGAGATGGATGTCGTCCGGCGCATGCAGGGACAGGCTGGAATCCTTGTTAGATATCATCCATACCCGGTGGCCGCGTTTTTCCAGCTCCTGCGCCGTGCGCACCTGCCAGGTGACCACGCCGCCCCATTTTTTTTTGGCGCTGAGATATAAAATATTCATCTCTATATACCATTCACATGAACTTGCAATCGCTATCAACAGAGGATATTCAATAACAATTTTTTGGTTTTGAATACGGACACTAATTCAGAATTACATTTGATATTAATCGTCGACAAGCACACACGAAAAAATCTTACGATGGTGTCAAAAAAATAAAGTTGTGTGGTCCACCTTGCAGGTGGGCTACACATGATAAAATAAAGTTGTGTGGTCCACCTTCCAGGTGGGCTACACATGATCACCAAGATTTTATGGACTTGATAGACAACCTCGTCAACTCAGATGGATCCATATATTTAGCCGAACGCACAGGGATTAAGCCCTGCGTAAATGCTAAAGCGAGTCGAAAAAAGCGGCTCATACGTCATTTGTGTGGTCCACCTTTTAGGTGGGCTACACATGATCGTCCGGCAAAAATTCCGACTTTAATGTTTCAAACTCTTTAATGGCCTGCTCATAGTCTTCGGGCCGGCCGATGTCCATCCAGCGCCCGGCAAACGGGTAGGCGGCTACAGGCTGTTTATTTTTTATCAATTTTAGGATCAGTTCCGGAAAATCGAAATATTCATTCTTCGGGATATACTCCAGCACCCGTTTATTAAAGGCATAGACGCCCATGCTGACGTCATAGTGCAGCGTGGGTTTTTCGATATAATTAGAAACCCTTTGCTTTTCGTCCACTTTTAGAACGCCGAGGTCGATGTGCACCGGTTTGGCGTAGATGGCGATGCTGCCGATGGCGCCGCTGTGCAGATGGTGTTGAAAGAAATCCCGATAGTTCAGGTTGGTCAGCACATCGCCGTTCATGACGAGAAAGTCATCGTCCACGCGCTCGATCAGGGTCAGCGGCGCCGCTGTGCCCAGCGGTTTATCCTCGAACGAGTAGGAAATTTTGACGCCCCAGTTTTCGCCTTTGTTGAAAAAGGCCTGAATCAGTTCTTTCAAATGTCCGACCGCCATGGTGATATCGTCAAATCCGAAATGTTTCAATTGTTTGATGACCACTTCGAGAATCGGATAATCGCCGATGGGCAGCAGGGGTTTGGGGAAGATGGTTGTGTAGGGTTTAAGCCGCGTGCCTTTGCCGCCGGCCAGGATGATCGCTTGCATGATGCCTCTTGATGGTTATCTGATTTGTGATGAAGAATGATGCTATAAATTTATCAATATTTTTCTGCAAATGCAAAACTATTCTCGTCAGGATGAGATGACTTTGACGCCAGGTTCGTGTTAATAGCCGGGGTTTCGGGTTTGCTGATGGTATATGTCTGCTCGAGGTGTTCAAAAAGTCCCAAAAATGTATAGATTCGACGTTATCAGTGCCTTCTCCCCCGGTTTTTCAAGGGGCCTGTCCGTATGATTTTTGGCGGAGAGAAGGACAGGATGAGGGGCCATGCGGTCACTTGACCATATTCGACGGCTTTAATTATACTTTTTGGACAACTCCGGCTAGGGTGAGGGTATCTCTTTAGTTAAACGACAATTATGTAGAGCCCACCTGGAAGGTGGACCCCACAAATGTTTCCCAACCCGCCGCCGCATGTTTTTGGCGGTTCGTATGCCCGCTTATAGGAAGCTTGTCGTTTTTTCCAACCCTCGCACCCATTTGCGAAGGCGGACAGGAATGTCCGCCCTCCGTCCCGGAAGGCGGGTTTCCCAACCCGCCGCGTGTCTTCGGCGGTCTGATTGCCCGCTTGACGGATGAACGTCGTGTTTTCCAATTCTCCCGCCCATTCGGAATGGCGGACAGGAATGTCCGCCCTCCGTCCCGGAAGGCGGGTTTTCCAACCCGCCGCGTGTCTTCGGCGGTTCGGAGTCTCGCTTGCATGAAGCTTGTCGCGTTTTCCTATCCTCGCGCTCATTTGTGAAGGCGGACAGGAATGTCCGCCCTCCGGATCACGCCCTATCCACATCCTTTAACCAGATCCTCGCGCTCAAAAGAGCGTGTGATCAATATGATACATCATCAATATGGTTCTCGACGGCGTATTGTGCCGCCTGGTTACGATCCTCAAATACCCTCACTACTTCAAACTCGCGCCAGGTAGTGGTACCGTCCAGGCAAACTTCGATCACCCGCCTCTGCGCCAAGTCGTTCTTAAACGGCCCAATGTCCAGCAGGCAAATCTTCCCCTGGTCCATTTCCCGGCACTTTTCACAGCGACTCGGCCCACGCTTGCAGTGGGCGAGGCGGATTTTTCGGATGATATGGTGCGACATGGTATGGTTCCTCTTCACGAACGACTTAAATTATCTAATATCATAAAAATTAGCATCCCACCGGAATACATTCCGGGCCCTAATAATTTCATTATCCTGCATTTGCATCAATTAAAAGTGCTTTAGATCAGTGTATCGATACTTGAACTCAAGGGAAATTGATCTCTGCCTTTTAGACATCGTTGGGAACATTATTAAATGGCGTTCGATGACATGGTCCCTGCCATCTCTCTCAACCACGCTTCCGCCAACAATTGATTGACCCGGCAGCGAAAGCCTCGTTCCTCTTCGCCGGACGGCCCCGATTCTAAGGCATAACAGACTTCTGGACATTCCCGACTGCAGTGATAGGTATTGAAGCAATCCCTGCACACGGCTGGTATGCGGCCCACCTGTTCAAGATGTCGCCGGATAACAGCCTGATTGAGGACCAGTCCTTTCTGTTGGGCGGTAAAACATCCGATGGCGAGGGCGTTGCCGGGAAAAGTCCGGCCAGCGGTGGAAAAAAAGCAGGCGGTGATGGTTTCGTCGGACAAAAGATGAAGCACGTTGCGGCTGACGCTGCAATAGGCGCCGTGCAGTTCATTCA
>JAFGSU010000084.1 GCA_016934435.1 Candidatus Zhuqueibacterota bacterium
ATGAATTTCATCGGTACCTGTTACCCGGTGGCGGTGACATTGCCAAACAGTGAACTGGCCTCCGATGAAGTCGTGCGCGGCGGCAAGAACAGTACTCTGGCTGACAAGCTCTTGCGCTGGGTCGGGGATAAATATCAAGTGGCCTGGTTAGTGGACGGTACCGGAACGCAATGGGATAAGACGTGGGTCAACGAGAGTGGCGCCGGTGTCTCCACCATGCAATTTTTTCCCGGATCGGGATATATCCTCATGATCAGAGGTGATTATCCGCAAAAAGTATGGACTTATCCTAATCCGGATCCCAATCTGTGAGAGACAAATACTTTAAAAAAAGGAGCCAAACAATGAAACGTACAGCGCACTATCTGATGCCCTTATTGTTGATCGCCGGTTTATTCACCACCGCACAGGGCGGCACTCTGGAGGCTTTCACTTTGTCCGGCATCTTTGACATAGATAACAGCACTTTTTTACAGGGAGATGTGTTCACCGGGCGAGGTGACCTCATTCAGTTGATCTGGGTGGGACCTAACGGTCAAATCGATCCTGCCGATTCATTGGGCCAGACGACCAGTGATGACTCTTTGCTGGGAACGACCTATATCGGTTACGGCTTTCCCTTTGAACCAAATGCGGGGAAATTTTCCAAAATTTTCACCCACGACCTGCTGGTGTCGGGCGCCATCGTATTCGTCCGTGCCTGGAACGATTCCGTAGTCGCTCCCGCGAGCCCGGTCGCCTATGGCAATTCACAACCCTATACCATGGTCAACGATTTTGACTCCCACGATTTCCAATCGTGGAGCACGGGCGAAATGATGAACGTACCGGTTGAACTGGCTTCTTTTACCGCCAGTTCCAGGCCCGGATTCATCGAATTAAACTGGACCACCCACTCCGAGACCGACAACCTCGGCTTTTATTTGTTCCGCAGTGATGCGCCCAATGGTACGCGTGTAAAACTGAATGATCGAATCATTCAGGGTGCCATCACCTCTCAGGTCCGTCATGATTACAGATATGAGGATCGAGATGTTGAGGAACAGATCGTCTATTATTACTGGCTGGCCGATATTGATGTCAAAGGTCAGATGACGCTGCACGGACCGGCTACGGCCGTAGGCATGGTGAAACCGGATAACTATATGCTGGCTCAGAATTATCCCAATCCATTCAATCCATCGACCAGTATCACCTACACGCTCAAAGAGGGCGGCAAGATTAAATTGTGGATCTATAATATTCGCGGTCAGCTGATCCGCGAACTGGTCAACACCCAGCAGCAGGCCGGAGCTTATTCCCTGGAATGGGACGGTCGCGATCAGAACGGTTTTATCGTGCCCAGCGGTGTTTATTTCTATACGCTCGAGGCCAATGATTTTAAAGCCACAAGAACCATGACAATGGCTAAATAACCATCGATTCGGTGTTTGAAAGTACAACCGTCAAGCTTATGGGCAACGCATTATTTGCTTGATTCACCGGTCAACATGGAATTTCAGAAGAATTTATCTGCTCGCCTAGTAATTGCAAATGGCTGGAATGGATATCCTGACTCGAGGTGATTAGATGCTGGATTATAAATTTAGAAAAATATGCGTAACATGGTTTTATTTTATTGTGATCATAATTGGATTATACGCCATGCAAGTTGCCGGACAAACACAGACAAAGGTGTTGGAAATTGACGATCCCCTGACCAACAGCAGCACCAAGGGCGGCCGTGTCGGCGGACAGTTTACAGCAGAGGGATGGAAGACGGTGGAAACGTTTGATCATATCCAGTACAATATCCCCACCTGTTCGGCCGGCGAGGTCCAATTCGATGTAACCGGTATTTATGCTAGTAATGAAGTCTTCCCCAACATCGCCTACGACAAATTTGGGGTTCCTTATCCTTATGAGGGAGATGTACATTATGCCCTCTTCAACATGTATGATCGGGATGATGACCAGAGCTGGTATGGCGTAACACAGTGGCACAATCCTTACAAGTGCATTATGCACCTATATGGATATACGCCCGGAGATCTCTACAAGTGGCGCTATATGCAACTCCGTTTGAATGTTGCGGCATTCGAGGGAGGGTATGACGATGATCCGCATGCTTTCGAGAAACCAGCCTTTGGGCCTATCGACTGGCAGCGGACCCATGTCTACCATTTTCGGCTGGTTTGGGGCGACGGTCTCATGCAACTGTATATTGATGGCGAACTGAGGAAACAATGGGATTACTCCAGTTTCGGAGAGCTCTATGCGCCGCCGGATCACAGCTTCCGAATCGGTTCCGGCGCCATCAGTCGCTCCGGCGGTTTCAAAGCGCCTATTGGCATAACTTTCAGCAATCTGAAATTTTACCGCTATGTCGATACTACGCCCCCGAAGGTGACAGACATGGAACCGGTTGATGACGGCAGCGGCGTTTCGGTGGATTCGGATATTTTTGTTACTTTCAGCGAAGCTATGGATGAGGCCAGCGCCGAAGCGGCGTTCAGTATTACACCGCCGGTGGCGGGAAATTTAAGATGGATCAGCAGCAGCCTCTACCTACAACGGTCAGAATTGTTGCAGCCGTCCACAACCTATACCGTACAAGTAGATACCGGCGCCAGAGATGTGGCCGGTATACCCCTGATCACACCCTTTACGGCACAGTTCACCAGCCGGGCCTTGTCGCCTTCTGTGGTGAAGAAATGGGATGTTTTTGAGGTGACGCTTACAGCCACTGGTTTGGGCAATGTTAATCGTTACCGCGATATTACCTTACAGGGCACTTTTCAGGGGCCGACCAAGACGATCACTATCGAGGGATTCTGGGACGGCAGCGATATCTGGAAAGTACGTATGGCCCCGAATGAAGTCGGTCCCTGGACCTATCAAATCACTAGCTCGGTGGCACAGCTGCGCACATCCGGCAGTTTTAATTGCATCGACAGCGATCTGCCCGGATTTATTCGCGTCAGTCCATCCCGTCCCCATACCTTCATGTATGACGACGGCACTCCCTGGCTGTGGCTCGGAGATACCGCCTGGCGCGGTTATACTTCACAGATTCCGTATGAGAGTCGCTGGAAATACCTGATCGACCTGCGGGCACAACAGGGCTATACGGCCATTCAGTCCATTGTGGTCAGTTACATCAATGGCTTAAATTTCTGGAAAAATGAGGGCGGTACCTGTTTCTATGAAACCAGTACCATTAAAGATTATGATTATTTGAATCCCGGTTACTTTCGCTGGATCGATAAACGGATCAACTATGCCCTGAGCAAAAACATAATCCCAGTCATCTTTTTTACCTGGGCGCAGGAATACACCATGTTCAGCGAAAGCCAGTTCAGCAAATTCGTTCGCTATCTGGTCGCAAGATATGCGGCCAAAAACGTCATCTGGATCATTTGCGGCGAATATAATGAATTGCCAGGCGAATTTCCCGGAAGGACGACGGATGAATTCGATACTTGGGGTCGGTTGATTAAAGAAAAGGATCCGTACGATCATCCGATCTCATTGCATCCCACCGGCCGTACGTCCAGTGGTGAGTTTGGCTATACGACCTGGATGGATTTCATCGGGCAGCAGACGCCCTATTATATCCGCGATATTGAACGCGATCACGCCTATGGCAAGCCGGTGGTCAATCTTGAGCCGCGATATTTCTATCCCGTCGAATACGGCGGCGGACCCAACTCACAAAGCCGGGTAGCCCTGTGGCAAATTATAACGGCCGGCGGATTTTATACCAGTGGTTTCTATACAACTTTTGCGCCCGATAAGGGTGGTTGGGATCCGGGCGCCTTGCCGGATGAGCAACGCTGGGTGGAGATTCTGAATAAATATTTGCCGAATGTTCCCTGGCATCAAATGGATCCGCATTCGAGCTGGATCAGTTCGGGCTCGATGATTGCCAAAGGCGGCGAGGCCTATCTGGCCTATAACAGCAGCGGTGGACCGGTGACCATTAATCTAACCACTTCGCTCGGGAGCCTGCCGGCGCGCTGGCTCAATCCGCGCGACGGCTCCTTCAGCGATCCCTTTACGGTCAAACTGGGCGCCTCGACACTGCTAACGCCGCCATTCGAGGGCGATTGGGCGCTCTATATCGGCGAAGAATTGCTCGCCGATGAAATGCCGCCGTTACCGCCTGAGGACCTGACTGCCGAGAGCTCGACCATTAAAAGCATCAAGTTGAGCTGGAACGCTCCTCCTCCGGCCGAGGATGGCGACGGAGCCGATAAATATATCCTGTTTCGCAATGATGAAAAAATTGCGACCACCAGCGAAACCACGTATACTGATTCCAATTTGGAAGAGGGCACCCAATATAACTATAGCGTTTTCGCCCTCGACGATGCCGGCAATCAGAGTCTGACCGCAGCCACAGGCCAGTTCCAGACCCTGTCGGATATGGAACCCCCCATTCTGACGCGCGTTAGGGCGACGGCGCAGGATACGCTGGTGGCCTACTTTTCCGAAGCAGTGGATTCGCTATCAGCAATCGATGTCAGACATTATCAGATTCTGCAAGGGCTTGCCATTTATTCTGCAAAACTGCTGCCGGACAAGTCCTCGGTTAAATTGCACACCGCGCAGCATGAAGAAAACAAATACTATAGCCTGATCGCACGGAAAATCTTCGATCGTGCCACTCGCAGTAACTGCATGGGACCTAATAACGTACAAAGTTATCGCTATGGTGTGGACTTTGAAGTGGGCGATCCGACACCTTCCACATACCAATGGGCCTATTTGCATGTGGGCGATGAATATTATATGGACCGGACCCTGACGTTGTTGGATATTCCGGTTGGGTATCAAAACCTACTCTGGCTGAAGACAAAAAATGATGATAAAGAGATTAATGAGGAGCCGTTTATCACTTTTACTATTACAGCGGCGGCAACAATCTATATCGCTTATGACGAATCTGTTGCCACTGTGCCGGCCTGGCTGAACACCTGGACCCGTACCGACGATCGCATCCTGACCACCGATGACGTTGCGCTAGTTATTTATGAAAAGTATTTTACAGCCGGCAGTGTGGAGATGGGAGGCAACGCCGGTGGACACAGTAAGAGTATGTATGTAGTTCTGGTTAAACCCGATCAGACTCTGATAACGGGAGATCAACCCATCGCTCCCAATCAGGTAAAAATATTTATTAATTAAATGGATACCAAATAGTTCAACTCATAATTGGTGAGGGTAGAAATGAAAACAATATTGCATCGAATAAGTCTCCTGAGCATTGCTGCGGCGCTGGTGTTATTTTGCGTACTGCTTTCGTGTGCGATACAACCGCACGCTAAAACCGATCAGGCAGGCAGCAAAAATAAAGCGGTTGTGGTGGCGGATAACAAATCCGACAAACCTTCCGAGGAAAAGCGAAAGAAGGTTGCCAAGACCACCAGCAAAGCCAAAAAAAGCAGCGCCAAGGATGATGAGGCAAAGGCGGTCGCCAAAGAGGCCGCTTCGGATGAAAAGAGTAAACAGGAAAAGACGGCTTCGCCCGCTAGGACAGCTGTGCCCAAACTGGATTATCGCTTGGGTTATGGCGATGTGCTGGATGTCAAGTTTCTGGGCAGCAGCGAGTACAACGAGACGGTAGCTGTGCGTCCGGACGGTAAGATATCGCTGCAGGTGGTGGGCGACGTCGATGTACTGGGTTTAACGCCGATGGAATTGGATACTCTGATTACCAACGTCTACGCTAGGATTCTGGTCAATCCGGATGTAGCCGTGATCGTCAAGGCCTTTGGCGGTCAGCGCTGTTATGTGGCTGGAGAAGTGGAAAAGCCCGGCATCATCGACATGGCTAAAGGTATGACGCTCATGCGGGCGATTGCTGCCGCCGGCGGTCATAAAAAAACCGCTAAACTCAGCAGCATCATTCTTATCCGACTGGATGATGGCGGC
>JAFGSU010000085.1 GCA_016934435.1 Candidatus Zhuqueibacterota bacterium
GCCTGGCGGCTGCGCGACGAGGCCGAGCGCGAAAAAGCGCATACCTTCACCGAGTTCATCGCCCTGAAACACAAAGCGCAAGCGCAGGCGATTCGCACCGTGTCCAGTCTCATCATCACCTTCTTTTTCTTCTTTTACATCGGCGCACAATTTTTAGGCGGTGGCAAGACGCTCTTCAATCTCATCGGCTTGAATGAACAGCTCGGTATGCTTTTGACGGCGATGATCATCATTCCCTATACGGTTTATGGCGGTCTGCGCAGCGTCGTCTATACCGATGTGGTTCAGGCCGTTGTCATGATCACCACACTTGTCGTGGCGCCGCTGTTCGGCTTTTACTATTTGAGTCACCATCCGGAACTGTTCGCCCAATCCATGACGGCGGCGCTGCAAAAGGCCGGTCCGGCTTACACTTCGCTATCGCAGGGCCTGTCCGGGTTCGCCGCCGGCGCCGTTATCATGGGTGGCATGTCCTGGTTTTTCGGTTACCTCGGCGGCCAGCCGCAGTTGAGCATCCGCTTCATGGCCATCCGCGACGTTCGAGAAGCCAAGCGGGCGCGCAACATCGGCCTGATCTGGACCATCGTAGCCTATCTTGGCGCCCTCTGCATCGGCTGGATTGGTATCGCGCTCTTTGGCCCGCAGGGGCTGGAAGACCAGGAGTACGTCATGCCGGCGGTGCTGCTGAAACTGTTTCCACCGGCGCTGGCGGCGATTTTAATCACCGGCGCCATCGCCGCCATGATCTCCACCGCCGACTCGCTGCTCATTCTTTGCTCTACCGAATTGTCCAATAATCTGCTGCGCGGGAAAAATCAGTCCCCAAAACAGCGGCTGCTGCAGTCGCGCTTGGTCACCGCCATTTTGGCTGTTATTGCTTTATTGTTGGCGTATATTTCGCCGTCGGATATCATTTACACACTGGTGGGCTATGTCTGGGCGGGTATCGGCGGCACCTTTTCGGTCGTGGTGCTGCTGACGTTGTTCTGGAAAAAATTCCATGGCCGGGCGGCGCTGATTACCATGATATCGGGCATGCTGTTCACCATTTTCTGGATCAGCAGCGGGTTGGATGAGATCATAACATCTCGGGTGATGACGTTCCTGTTCGCCGCGGCCGTGGCAGTGATCAGCAGTTGCTGGCGCTGTAAACCTTCCAATCCCTGACCCTGTCTTGAAAAAAGTAGGTCATCATGGTGAGCCGGGGATATTTTACAGGGCTGTTGCTGCTATTGTTATGCAGGTCGACCAGCCTGGTCGCTAACAATGCGGCACAGTCGTAAAAATGTCGTTGCGAGGGGAGCTTGATAAAAAGGCCATTATTCACGCAGGGACACCCAAAAGCATGTCATTGCGAATCCGCCGCAGGCGGATGAAGCAATCTCCACCACAAGGTGCCTGAATGATTGCCCTTGCAGCGGGGATCGCCGCGCTCCACGGCGGATCGATTGCCCTGTCTAATTCAAACAAAAGCTTGAAAGTAAGACAATAAAAAAGTAAATTTAAAAATTAATCAAAGGGTTCATCGCGTTACGGGAAGAATAACATATCAAAGGAAACGTATCTGTATTTTTCACTGCAGAGGACGGGCTTTAGAGTCCACCTTCCATGTAGGCTCGATAAATGCAGGTGAAATAAAATATGGCTGATCTTTCCTCCGACACCCATCCCGATATGGAAGCCCTGCAACTTCGGTTGTGACGGCAGGCCGGCCCGACATCGATTATTTGCGTAAACGGGCCGGCGAACTCTCAATCGCCGATTTGCTGCAGCGGGCGTTGAAGGAAGCGAAATAAATCTTATTTGGTTCATTCTTAAAAAAAACCGGCTCCGTATCTACCATTCGTTTCGGATGATAACCGGCCGACTATTAATCATATAAAAAACTAAAGAGCCAATTATGATCAAAGAATTCATCGAAATGCCCGGTCTGGAGCGCTGGATAGGCAAGAATTTTAAATTTATCTCGCCCAATGGTTGGACCACCATCTCCCTGATCATCGCCATCGCCGCTTTTTATGCCGTTGTTGAAGGGCAGATTCTGCTCGGCGCCGGCTTGTTCATCTTTGGCGGCTTTCTCGATGTCATCGACGGCAAGGTGGCCCGCTTTATGGGGAAATCGAGCAAATTAGGCGCTTTCTGGGACGGCACCGTGGACCGGTTCGTCGACATGCTGATGATCCTCAGCCTGTTTTATTTAGAATTTACCGATCCCATCCTGCCCATGGAACTATTGCTGTTCTTTTTGCTCTTTTTCACCCTGCTGCCGCCGTTCATCGTCGCCTATGCCAATCATCGCGGCGCCGTGCCCGATCCGACCGAAAAGGTGATCTGGCGCTTTGCCTTTCGCATCGAATACGTCGTCCTGTTCATCGCCGCATTGATTGTATATTTGATGTCGCCGCTGATCAGCCTGTATCTGGTCTATGCCTCGCTGATTTTGATGGTGGCGACGACGGTGCAGTCGATTATCATGGTATTTATAAAGTCGAAGGATTATACGCAATAAGTCCTATCATTGCGAGTGGAAGAACCGTTATATCGTTTATTTTCAAAACTGCGTTGCAACGAAGCAATCCCCGCCAAAAGGTGACTAATTGCCTGCCCTCATAGCGGGGACTGCCGCGCTCCACAGCATATAGTGCAAAGTGGATTGATCAGCGCCTGCGCTCGCAGTGACAGAGTGCCCTGTCATTGCGAGTGGAGGAACAGGGCATGAAAAAGGGCAGCTGCCGCCAGGGAACGAAGCAATCCCCGCCAAAAGGTGACTAATTGCCTGCCCTCCGAGGAGACACCCGCAGTGTGAATCCAGTGCCTGGCATCAAGAGCAAAAAAAATCGCCCGTCAGTCAACGCTGCCGGACGATCAGGATAACAAAGAATATATAAAGACAGATCAAACCCCTGTCTTGTGAGTGAAGACAGGGGTTTTCTATGGTACGCTATTTCTTCCGTTTCTTCTCACGAATCGCTTCCTGCGCCGCCGCCAGACGCGCGATGGGAACGCGATAGGGCGAACAGGAGACATAGTCCATGCCAACGCGATGGCAGAACGCCACCGAAGTGGGCTCGCCGCCGTGCTCGCCGCAAATGCCGACTTTGAGTTTCGGCCGGGTTTTGCGACCACGCTCGATGCCGAACTGCACCAGCTCGCCGATGCCCTCCTGATCGAGGATATTGAACGGGTCGGCCGGCAGGATGTTTTTCTCGACATAATCCGGAACAAATCCGCCGATATCGTCGCGCGAAAAACCAAATCCCATCTGAGTGAGGTCATTGGTGCCGAAAGAGAAAAACTCGGCCGGTTCGGCGATCTTGCCCGCGGTCAGGGCCGCGCGCGGAATCTCGATCATGGTGCCGTAGAGATACTTGAAGGATTTGACCTTGTACTTGGCGCAAACCTCCTTGTATACCATGTCGACGATCACTTTCTGATGATTCAATTCCTTCACTTCACTCACCACCGGCACCATAATTTCCGGCATCACTTTTTTACCGGCCTTGATCAACTCCACCGTTGCCTCAAAAATAGCCCGCACCTGCATTTCGGTGATTTCCGGATAAGTGACGCCCAGACGCACGCCGCGGTGCCCCATCATCGGATTGGTTTCGTGCAGGGCCTCGGCGCGTTTGTTGAATTCTTCCGCATCGATCTTGAGACTCTTGGCCAGTTCCCTGCGTCTGTCCGCTTCACCCGGCACGAACTCGTGCAGCGGCGGATCCAGCAGGCGGATAGTAACCGGCAGACCGTTCATCACCTCCAGCGTCGCTTTTATGTCCTTTTTTACATAGGGAAACAGCTCATCCAGCGCCTTGCGTCGTTCCCCCTCGCTGCCGGAGATGATCATCTTGCGAAGATAAAACAGGGGATTCTCCGAATTTTTACCGTAGAACATATGTTCGGTACGGAACAGCCCGATGCCCTCGGCGCCGAATTCACGCGCCTTTTTTGCATCCTCAGGTGTATCGGCATTTGTGCGCACACCGAGGCGACGGTGTTTGTCCACCATCTTCATGAACTGAACGAACCTGGGATTCTCCGAGGCGCTGATCATATCCAGTTGCCCGATATAAACATATCCCTTTGTGCCGTTCAGAGTCAGATATTCGCCTTCCTTATAATTCTTGCCGTCAATAATCATGATCTTTTTCTTGAAATCGATCTCGACGGCGCTGCATCCGACGATACAGCATTTGCCCCAACCGCGCGCAACCAGGGCGGCGTGGGAGGTCATCCCGCCGCGGGCGGTGAGGATGCCCTGTGCGGCGCGCATGCCTTCCACATCCTCGGGATTGGTTTCTTCGCGCACCAGCAGCACCTGTTTTCCCTTTTTCGCCCATTCAACCGCATCGGGTGCGGTGAAAACGATCTGACCGCCGGCGCCGCCGGGCCCGGCCGGCAATCCCTTGGCAATCGGGTTCGCTTTTTTTTCGGCATTCGGATCCACAATCGGATGCAGCAGCTCGTCCAACTGAGCCGGCGACAGCCGCATCACGGCCTCCTGTTCGTTGATCAGTTTTTCTTTCAGCATATCCATGGCCATATTGAGCGCAGCAGTGCCGGTGCGTTTGCCGACGCGGCACTGTAACATCCACAGATGGCCTTCCTGAATGGTGAACTCGATGTCGAGCATGTCTTTGTACTCTTTTTCGAGATGTTTGCGAATGCCGTCCAGCTCTTTATAGGTCTTGGGCATGACTTTTTCCAGCGACTTGAGCTCTTTGTTCTGTTCGCTTTTGGTTGTCTCATTCAGGGGAGCCGGTGTGCGGATGCCCGCCACCACGTCTTCGCCCTGAGCGTTGATGAGCCATTCGCCGTAAAATTTATTTTCACCGGTGGCGGGATTGCGGGTAAATGCAACGCCGGTGGCTGAATCCTCGCCCATATTGCCGAAAACCATGGCCTGAACACTCACCGCCGTGCCCCACTCATCCGGGATGCCCTCGATTCGGCGATAAGATACCGCTCGTTTGCCGTTCCAGCTCTGAAATACGGCGCCGATGCCGCCCCAGAGCTGTTTTTCGGCGTCATCCGGAAAAGCTTTGCCAAGAAC
This sequence comes from Candidatus Zhuqueibacterota bacterium, assembly GCA_016934435.1. GTDB lineage: Bacteria > Zhuqueibacterota > Zhuqueibacteria > Residuimicrobiales > Residuimicrobiaceae > JAFGSU01. Next base: position 5,054 of record JAFGSU010000085.1, read on the forward strand.
TTTTTTGACTTTGTCTTTAAAAATACCCACTAACTTTTTTAAATCTTCCGCCGTCAATTCGGTATCCAGGGTATAGCCTTTTTGTTTTTTCATCTTATTCATTTCATGTTCCAGCTGTACCCGTATGCCCTTTCCCTCTTTTACTTCAACACCCGCAGCTTTCTCCATCACCACATCCGAATACATCATGATGAGGCGGCGATAGGCATCATAGGCGAACCGTTCGTTGCCCGTCTTTTTAATCAGGGCTTTGATGGTTTTGCCGGTCAGGCCGATATTGAGCACCGTTTCCATCATACCGGGCATGGAGCTGCGTGCGCCGGAGCGAACCGAAATCAGCAAAGGATTGTTCTCATCGCCGAAATTGGCTTTCATTACGGTTTCCACTTTTTTCATCGCCGCATTGACTTCTTTTTTCAGGGTGGCGGGATATTTGCGATTGTTCTTATAATAATATGTGCACACTTCGGTGGTAATGGTAAAGCCGGCCGGTACCGGAATGCCCAAATTGGCCATTTCCGCAAGATTGGCGCCTTTACCGCCTAATAATTCCTTCATGTCCGCTTTGCCATCGGCCTTGCCGCCGCCGAAAGAGTAGACGTACTTGGTCTTTGCCATGAATGCCTCCTGTGTTCAAAAGAATGACTGTTACTGTATATTTATTTTTTTGCAAAATCGATATGGAGCAATTGGGCGTACTGATTCGCATCCTGCAAAACTTCCATGGCTTTCACCACGACAGAATCACTGATGAAATAGGCGCGCCAGTAATCATCTCTTCCAAAAAGCTTTCCCGATATTTCCATTTTCAGGGCTTTTTTGATATAGTCTCTGGATTGTGCGCGTTCTTTAATTTTTATGTTCTCGTATTCCTGTTTAATGCCGTGCAAATAGGGAGTAATTTGTTCGGCGAAATTATTTTCTTTTGCGGCTTTTTCTAATTTTTCCAGTTCTTCATAGCCATCCGGTTTATAGTCAAAATCTTTTTCCCGGCAAAATGTGAAAAATTCATCGAGCATCGGATCGTCAACGACAAAGTCACTATTCAGGTCCGGATGTTTGGCGATGTAATCCAGACTGAAATTGAATATCATGGAATGACGCAAAAGGGCGACCTCATAGCGGTTGGCGCGTTCCGGTTGTATTTCAATATCCGGTCTGATGCCGCCTTCGCCGAACACGGGGCGGTTGTTGCGGGTGTAGAATTTGGGCGCCGGTTTGGTTATTTCCGATTTTTTTTGCGACGCCCCTGTTTCCTCGTACTGTAGCTGTTCCGATTCATCCGTCTCCCGGGCGAGCGTATCGGCGCCGGCGTTGAGAAAAACCGAACCCGGCCCGCGATCAAAGATATCCGGTTTCTGGATATACCGTCCGCTGGGCATAAAATATTGCATGGTGGTGATTTTCAACTGCGCCTCATTGCGGCGATCCAGGGGGATAACGGTCTGCACCAGACCCTTGCCGTATGTCGGTGTGCCGATGAGGACGCCGCGGTCCAAATCCTGTATGGCGCCGGCGACAATTTCCGAAGATGAGGCGGAATACCTGTCCACTAACACCACCAGCGGCAAATCTCCCAGAACCGGATTCTTCTGCGCGCGGTATTCCTGACGCTTGGAACCGCCGCGACCTTCGGTATACACAATTAAATCGCCCCTGTGGATGAAATTTTCCGCCACTTCCGCTGCGGATTCGAGCAGGCCGCCGGGATTGCCGCGCAAATCAAAAATCAAACCGGTCAAACCCCGATCCTTCAATTTTTGCATCTCCAGGCCAAGCTGGACTCCTGCCGAACGGCTGAAACTGGTCAATTTGATCAGACCGATACCCGGCGCTACAAATCCACTGAATTGAATATCGGCGACTTTGATCTCATCGCGGATGAGGGTGAACCGTAACGGCGCTTCCTCACCGACACGGCGAATTTTGATGGTCACCTCGGTGCCTTTTTGCCCGTCGCGCAATCGCCCGGCAGTATCCGATAATTGCTCCCCTTTGGTGGATGTACCGTCGATTTCAATAATCTGGTCTCCTTCGCGAATCCCCGCCTTGAAAGCCGGACTATCGGGGAAGGGCTGTTCCGAGACCGTAGCCCAGCCGTTGCGAATCTGGATGCGCATGCCGACGCCGAAATATTTTCCCCGGGTGATGATCTCCAATTCATCCTTGCCATCTTCTTCCAGGAAAACCGAATAGGGATCGAGACGGTCGAGCATACCGTTGATGCCGGCGCGAATGAACTTTTCCGCATCTATTTCCTCAATATAACGATCGTTTATCGTCTGGTAAACCTGACCGAACAGCTTGATATTCTTCATGGCCTGGTAATACGGGTCCTTGTTCGCGTCCTCCCCCCCACGCGATGGCGCCGAAAAGCCGGCCGCCAAAATCAGAATCGACACAGGGACCAACAGGTAATTTTTAATGAAACGCATTTTCATCAGCTACTCCTCAGCCAATTTTTTAATCACGAAATTCGGGCCACCTCTTGGTAAATACATGCCAGATGTGATCCCGAATCAGTTCTACTGGTTGATCGCCCTGGATGACATGAATACGACCGGGTTCATCAGCAGCCAATTTCAAATAGCCCCCTCGCACACGCTGCTGAAAGTCGTCTCCGGCATTCTCCATGCGATCTTTTTTACGTTTTAACTGTTTTTTTCTCTCAGCCGCTATCGGAACCGGCAAATCAATGAGTAAAGTCATATCCGGCGCCAGGCCGCAAGCGCCGATGTGGTTGGCTGCCGTCACCAATGTCAGGTCCAACTGCCGGCCATAGCCCTGATACGCTGTGGTGGAATCGTAGAGCCGGTCGCAGACGACCACGCTCCCCCGTTGCAGGGCCGGCTTGATCGATTGTTCGATCATCTGCGCCCGGGCCGCTTCGTACAGCAGAAGCTCTGTCCAGGGCGACATTTCGCCGTGACGATTGTCGAGCAAAATAGCGCGAATTTTTTCCGATATCGATGTGGCGCCAGGGTCGCGTAAGGCCAGGGCCCTGTTGCCGCTTTCAACCACTCGCTGATAAAAAAGTTCCGCCTGCAGCGATTTGCCGGAAAAATCAATGCCCTCGAACGTGATGAGGAGGCCCGATGCTCGCTGCTTTTTTACCGCGGCAGGCATGCACCCTCCGTCCGCCAGGAACCGCCGGCAAAACGCAGATAATTGAGCCCGAAACGCAGGGTTTCATCCAAACTCTGGATGCCCCAGATGCCGTAAATGCCCCATCCCAGTATAAAAGCCGAAACCCAGTTCAGACCCATCTCGAAAAGGACCACAAAAACAATGGTGATCCACATGAGCCACTTTAAATCGCCCACTCCGCGCAGGTTGCCGGAAAGTACATTATTTAACGCCTTGGGTATCTGGGCAAAAGCAAATATGTAAATGGCCATGCTGCCTAACGCCAGCACCTGTTTGTCCGTTGTGAACACATAAATCAAGGCTTTAGAAAAAAGAACCATGATCGCAACAATGCCGATGACAAAACCCGCCATGACCCGGTGCGCCGTCCTCGCCATCTTGTAAGCTAAAGCATTTTCCGCCGCGCCAAGATTTTTACCCATGATGCTCATGGCCGCCAGACTGAAACCCATGTAGACCATCGAGAGAATCGACTGGATGCGGACGAAAACCGTGTGCGTCGACAGAACAATGACGCCGATACCGGCGGCATAACTGGTGACGACCAGCTGACCGACTGCCCAGGTCATTTGCTCGATGGTAGTCGGATACCCCGACCTGAAAAGCTGTTTAAAGCTCTCCCATTTCGGGGTGGTTAGTTCCCGGAAATTCAGGTAGAGCGAAACTTTGCGCGAGCGCAGCAGATAAAACGTCACGCAAAATCCGATGCTGTGGGCAATACCCACGGCCAGGGCCGCCCCCTTGACCCCCAATTCAGGCATACCGAACAGACCAAAAATGAGCGTCGGACACAGCATCAGGTTGATGCTGTTGACCAGGACGTTGACGGTCATGGAATATTTCGTGTCGCCGATAGCGCGCAGGATGCCGACAGCGACAAAATTGGTGATCAAAAGCGGCGCAAACAGGGCAACGGTGCGTATATAGGTGACACCGGCCATTTCCGCCAGCGAACTTTCGCCTTCTTTAATAATCTTGAAGAGATGGATGGCGCCCGAATACCAGATCAGCGCAAAGACCACGGCCATGATAATGCCCATCATCATCGCCTGCGCAAAGATGTGGTTGGCCTTGTCGAAATCGCGCGCCCCCAGATGCCGGTTTATGATCAGACTGGCGCCCACGACAAACGTCAATAATACGGAGAAAAAGACCAGAATCACCTGAATGGCCATGCCCACACCCGCAAACGCCGCCGCGCTCAACTTGCCGATAAAAATCGCCTCGATGGTCCACATAAATGTCTGTGAAGAAAGATCGATGACAGCCGGCAACGACGTTTTCAAGATTGTTTTTATCGGGGTCAATTTCTTCAATAATCTTCTTTCATAGCGCACTATACCAGACCGTTTGGATAGAATTAAAATATCCCTGTTGCGAGCCGTTGCAGTGCAACAGGGACATCCCATCCGGCAACGATAGCCTTAATCGTAATATTCCAGTCCGAGATGGGTAATTAAATCTTCGCCGCGCAAATAGCGAAGGGTGTTTTTTAATTTCATCAACTGGATGAACACATCATGCTCGGGATAGAGGCCGGGCGCCGTCATCGGACTCTTGTAATAGAACGATAACCATTCCTGAATGCCCTTCATGCCGGAACGCTGTGCCAGATCCATAAAAAGCGCCAGGTCCAGCACAATGGGCGCCGCCAGGATGCTGTCGCGGCAGAGGAAATTGACCTTGATCTGCATCGGGTAGCCGAGCCAACCGAAAATATCGATATTGTCCCAGCTCTCCTTGTTATCGCCGCGCGGCGGATAATAGTTGATGCGCACTTTGTGATAAACATCGGAATAGAGGTCCGGATTGAGTTCCGGCTGAAAAATATATTCCAGCGCCGAAAGTTTGGTTACCTCTTTACTCTTGAACGAACCGGGTTCATCCAATACCTCGCCATCACGATTGCCCAATATATTGGTCGAAAACCAGCCCGACACACCTAACTGCTTTGCTTTTAAACCGGGGGCAATCAGCGTCTTGAGAAAGGTCTGGCCGGATTTAAAATCCTTGCCGCTGATGGGCATGTTGTTTTTGCTCGCCAGCTCCGACATGGCCGGTATGTCCGCCGTTACGTTGGGAGCGCCATTGGCAAACGGAACCCCCGATTGCAGAGCCGCATAGGCGTAGATCATGCTCGGCGCTATGGCCGGATGGTTTTCCTTCATGGCTTTCTCAAAAACATCGAGCCGCTCATAAACCGGATCCGGGGATTGATAGACTTCGGTGCTGGCGCACCAGACCATGACCATGCGATCCAGGGTGTTGGCTTTTTTGAACTCTGCGATATCCTGCATGAGTTGTTCGGCCAGGTCCATCTTATTTTTACCCTGTTTGACGTTGGGTCCATCCAGCCGTTTCACATAATCGCGGCTGAAAACCGCTTTTAACGGTTGCAGGCCTTCTAACTGCCGGCGCACCTTGTCCAGGTCGACCGACTGCAGGACGCCGGCTTTCATGGCCGCTTCATAGGCGTTATCGGGGAAAATATCCCAGGCGGCAAAAACCAGATCCTTTATCTCCGCCAGAGGCACAAATTCCTTGATTTTCGGAACCCGATCATCGGTTCGCTTGCCCAGGCGAATGGTGCCCATCTGAGTCAGAGAGCCGATAGGTTTCGCAAAACCGTTGCGAACTAATTCTGCGCCGGCCACAACCGTGGTGGCAACCGCGCCCAGTCCCACCAGCAAAACACCCAATTTACCCCTGGGCTCCTCTATTTTAATCTCTTTCTCAGTCACATCATACTCCTTTCAGGCTGTTCGTCCATAAACTGCACCATCATGCGCCTTTTTTCGTACGCTGGATCACTGTATCAATCATTCGATGATGCGATTGTTTTCATCGACGTGGATAATTTGCGGAGTAAAATCCGCCAAGTCCTTTTCCTCCACGAGAGCATAAGAGATGATGATAATCAAATCGTCTTTTTGTGCCAGCCTGGCCAGAGCGCCGTTGATGACGACCTGGCCTGAATCGGCCTCTCCTTCGATGATATAGGTTTCGGCTCGACTGCCGTTATTAATGTTCAGTACATGCACCTGTTCAAACGGCAGCAGACCGGCTGCGCGCATCAACGTCCGATCCAGGGTCAGGCTGCCATCATAATCGAGATATGTATCGGTGACGCGTGCGCGATGTATTTTTGATCGAACCATGACTCGCTGCACTCGTTGATCCCTCCTTTTGGGTTACTTATTCGTGCGGTATATCGGTGGGCATTTTTTGCCACCGCCTTCCCTTTTCCACCGCCCAGATATGATAGACTCTCTGAATCGCAGTAAAATTGGATAATAAGGCTATCAGAATCAATGCATACACGAGAAATCTATCGGAAATAAGGGCGCCTGCAGCCAAAACCACCAGGCGTTCGGGACGCTGCATAACGCCTACTTTGCATTCAAAATCTAGAGCCTCGGAACGAGCGCGCACATAGCTGACCATGAGGGAACCGGCCAGGGCGATAAAAACCACCATGCTGACGAACAAACCCGATTCAAATCCCTGCCCGGCCCTGTGAATGAAATAATAACCGATGCCGAAAAAAGTGAGTATTTCCGCATAGCGATCCAGGGTCGAATCGTACAGAGCGCCGAATCGCGTCACCCGATTGGAGGCGCGCGCAACCGCGCCGTCGATCATATCAAAGATGCCGCCGATCAACAGCAGACAGGCTGCCAACCGTATCCGCCCGCGAGCAAACTCTATGGCTACTAAAACAAATATGAAACAGGAAACCGTCGTCAGCCAGTTGGGATTTAGTTTGTACCTGACAAAGAGACGAATAATGGGTCGCAGTAGCTTTTTAAAACCGTTCTTGACGATCGGGGGAATGAGTTCTACGCTCATGGTATATCCGTTTTTTGATTCTTCGTTCTTTTCTTATCAGCGCCTCCGATGACCAGGACGAATTCGCCCTTGATCGGAAACGTCCCCCAATGATCGACGATATCTTTCAATGAACCGCGGATAATTTGTTCAAATTTTTTAGTCAGCTCTCTTGCCACTGCAGCCGGACGATCGCCGAATACCTGAAGAAATTCCTGCAGGGTGCGTTCGACCCGCATGGGTGATTCATAAAATATCATGGTGCGGGTTTCCTCGCGCAGCTGCTGCAACCGTTTCTGACGTCCTTTTTTATGCGGCAGAAATCCCTCAAAAACAAATTTTTCACACGGCAATCCCGAGCTGACCAGAGCGGGCAAAAACGCCGTGGCCCCGGGTATGGCCATGACCTGCAAACCGGCCTGCAGCGCCGCGCGCACAAGGTAAAATCCCGGGTCCGATATCCCGGGCGTTCCGGCATCGGTCAGCAGGGCAACCGTCGCGCCCTCCTGCAGCCGTATAACGATTCGAGACGCCATCTTCTCCTCGTTATGCTCGTGATATCGAATCAACGGCACATCGATTCGATAATGCTGCAGAAGGATTCTGCTCTGGCGCGTATCCTCGGCCGCCACGATATCCACCTGCCCGAGAATATCCAGGGCGCGCAGGGTAATATCGCGCAAATTTCCGATCGGCGTGCTGACAAGGTAGAGCGTGCCGCGCTCAATCATCGCACCGGGATTTGATTCTTCTTTCATCACCAAATATGAGATTTTTCGGACTTGAATAAACAGCGCCAAATTCGGTGTTAATCCGCGAACTGGAGTGCAAATCTGCCACCCACAGGATTACCTCATTGATCTGCAGGCAGCCCATCAATGGCAGCATTCTATTCGCTTAAAACCTATAAAATTACGAAATATCAGCATCAAAGTCAACAAAAAGGATGGATACAAAATTCACAATTCTCCTGAGCGCACAATGTTTTGGCGATCTGGATCAGACCCTGCTGCTGCCAGGCGTATTCACAGACCGAGGGTTTGCTTTTATCGCTGAACAGCTGCGCCTCCATCTGCCGGGTCAGCTCGTTGGCGCACAACCGCGGATGCTCGTAATAGGCCTCCTGCAGCAAGTTTTTCAGCCGGCCGTCTTCCACCTCCTCCGCATAGGCCAGCAGTCCGGGAATGATGACGTTAACGACAATATCCTGACTGCGGTCGTCACCGATGATTTTGACGTCGCTCCTGCCGACCATCTGGTGCACCGTTTCAAAACGAAAATGCGTTGACCAGAAAGGATGATGCAAGACGGTAAATTTGCCCTGCCAGTCGGCAAAGCACTTTTTCAGTTTCTTTTCAAAGGTCAGCAGCGGCTGCAGCAGGGTGTTGACAAATCCTTTTTCCATGAAGCGTTTGATGATGACAGCGGCGGCGGCAATGCGGCGGGTCGGGAAATTGGCCGGGCGCAACCTGAAAAACTGCCACAGTTCCGGTTTGAGTGGATCCAGCTTTCGTCTTTCCGGGAATGCCTGCCACAGTCGCGCCAGCGTGGTATGATAGCTGCGAACCGCCTCTCCCCCATCAATTTTTGTTGTAAGCAGGCCGGAAACACCGAACAGATAGGCTTCACATTTTTTCAGGGCCAGATCCGGCGGATCGTTCCAGATATATTTCCAGATGGTCTCTACCGGCAAGACCTGCGCCAGTCGTTTAAAGGGCAGTTGATTTTTCGCATAACCCAGGGCGGTCAGCACGCTCAGGTAAAATATTTGATCCCACGATTGCGAGCTGCGCAATTCGGCGAATTGCTGTTTGTGGGTTTGCAGCCTTTTATCGCTATGAATTCTGATGACATGCCATTGGACGCCTTCGGGTTCGCGAGATAAACGGCAGGTCCGGCAGCCCAATAATGGCGGGGATATTTCCTCATCGGTTTCTTGCAGCTCTTCTGCGGGATTTTCAAGATAGGAATCCAGGTTCAGCGTCGGCACCAGAGCGCCGTCCTTTCGCAAGGTGCGAAAATCTTTGGGACAAAACATGGTGACCACGTGCAGCACGACTGAATTGTAGCGCGGATCATGATGATGGCCGTGATGATACCAATCGCCGGCGACCGGATGCACTTCAATATCGCCGCGCAGCATCCGGCCCTGATAGCGGATCAGCGCGTCGGAAAAATCCGGCCCGGCGTCATAGTTGCGCACGCCTTTTTCCAGTATGGCGATCTCATGACCATCAACCGTCTGCAGCGTCATCCGCGAAAAGTCCCGTTCCAGCCACAGCTGGTAGAGAAAGCCTTCTCGTGCGGGTTCGGAAACTTGATTTCCAGAGCTCAAGGTCCCTCCCGATTTTTCTTCAATACGATCTAACTCTCGCCCTGTCCAGGATTGATCGGCAGTCGATGCTATGTATATAAGCAGAATCCCCAAAATAAAATATAGGGCTTATTCCCTCTTTTTATAATCGGTCATTTCCACTTTCTTCTGCGCCAGTTTGGCCTCCAGGTTTTTCAGTTTTTCCACCAACTGCTTGACTTCTTCATCTTCCTTCACGGCCACATCCGGCTCTTTAGTGATGATTTCGAAGGTACGGCCGCCTAACTCGGAGAATAGCTGTTCTATCTCCCGGCGGAGGCCTATTAAATCTATATTCAGCTTGCCTAATTTGGTGTATTCTCCGGTTTTCTTTACTACAATATTGAGACCGTCGCGTAATCCTTCTTTCAGGTCGTCAAAAATGGTGGACATGTACGGCTCCTTGTCATTGAGGATAATATATCACGGTTACTTTTTGTATCTTTTTGAATGATCCGGAACGAAACTCGAGGAAATAGACGCCGTTTGCCACCAATCGGCCTTTGCGATCGCGGCAATCCCAGAACAGGATATCCTCCACTCCAGGGCTGGATATCCGGCTGATGCGGCGCACCATTTGTCCGATGCGGTTATAGATTTTTAATGTGACCGTTTGTTGTGTGTTTGCATCTTGCGGCAGGGTGTATTTTATTTTTGTTCCGCCGGAACAGGGATTGGGAGTGGGGTGACCCACCTCATAGCGGGACTGAGACGTCGTATCCGTACTATCCGGCAGGGTGTTAATATCGGTAATCACGGCCCGATAGGCGTCCAGCTTGCCGAATCCCCATTGATTGCTATTGCCGGAAAAGGAAGGCGCTTTTGCCGTGTAGGTCAGCAATTGTTTAATTTTTGCCGCATCGGCATCCGGATATTTTTCCAATAACAGGGCGCACACGCCCGTCACAAAAGGCGCGGCCATACTGGTTCCGAGGGAAAGGCCGTGCAGGCTGTCGGGCATAATAAAGGCGTTGGGGTAGCTGGGAGACGGCGACAGAAAGATGCTCGATGCGCTGCCGGCCGGTGCGTCGATGGAGTAAGTGCTGGCGATGATCTGGCCGGGGGCGGTGATCTCCGGCTTGACGCGATCGTCGCGCGTGGGGCCGGCGCCGGAAAACGCGGCAATATCGCCGATGCGAATGGTGCCCTGGGTGTCGATGGTTAGATTATTGCCGTCCATGTCCTTCCAGGTATCGCGCGTGGTATAGGCGCCCACGGTTATGGCCGATCGGGCGGTGCCCGGCATCGACAGGGTCATGTCCATGTCGAGTCCGATGTCAAATTCCACTTCCATGCTGGCGTCCGCCAGCCAGAAATGGACATCCCCTCCGGCGTTGCCCGACATTCGAATGGTCCAGGTGCCTTCCGCCGGCGGGCTGCTGGTACCCTCGTCGCTGATCAGAATGAGAATTTCTTTGTCGTAATTAAATGGATTCACTCCGGGTTCATAGTAGGGTCCGTTTTCAAAAAATCCGTTTAAAATCAGGATATGTCCATCTTGGGTGTTCCATTCCCGATAGTTACCATCCGTCAGCGGGCCGTAGCTGTTATCACTGGGCGAAATAATTGTGATGGAGACCTGACCGGTCCCCTCGTACCAGCCGTCCAGGAAAATCAGATCATTGGCAGGGCCGAACTGGGCGGAATAACCCGCGACTTTAAAGGTAATCTCTCTGCTGCCGCCGGTCACAGTGGCGGAGGCGTGATATTTGTTGTCGCCCTGGTTTCCGGCGGAGACAATGAATACTTTGCCGTTGCCGCTCAATGTATCGATATAGCGCTCAACC
>JAFGSU010000086.1 GCA_016934435.1 Candidatus Zhuqueibacterota bacterium
AGGAGTACCCAATCATTGGGTGGTGAAGCCAGTACAGGGGCAGCTTCTGTTGGTGAATGATTTTGCTCAGGATCAGAACCTGTACCAGGTGCAGGGATTTTATGAAGATCTGTTAAAGCAGGTGATTGGTGACGAAAACTATTCGGTCTGGGAGATAGGTTCCGATCGCACTCCGGCTATTAATGCCCAAAACGCCTTGCCTTATTCTTCGGTCGACATCGAGGCCAACCTGTCTTATTTTTCAAAAGTGATCTGGTTCGCCCATCTGGGTCGGCCCAATCTTAGTAACGCCGGGTTGAGCATCACCCGTTTTGTAAAAAATGGGGGCAAGATATTCATCAGCAATGGTAATGAAGAAATACCCGACACGACCTGGACATTTACCGATATCGATTCCGTCTATCGATTGAATCCGGGGGGCCGGTTGTTTCCCGGTGTTAACGTCCTTGCCGGTTTCGGAAGTTCGAATGATGCCGAGTTGGATTTGAATATTGAAAAGCTGATTGGCAATCGCGTTTCGGCCTTAATCCCCGGCAGCGATGCCGATGTGGTATATCGAATGGAGCCGGATACGAGCACCACGATTACGGTTCCGTATAAGGGATCGCCGGCTGTCGGCATCCGTTATCGAATCGGTCAGGGCGAATGCATTTATTTCTCCCTGCCGCTCCATTTTTGTGACGGTAGAAAAAACATGGTTGATGTTTTCAGGTATATTTTATTGGAAGAATTTGGTTCTTGACGACATGAGATGGAATGGTAAACAAATTTATCTGTGCTTGATATTGATTTCAAGTTACTCCCTTATCTGGGCACAGGGCACCCGTATTACGGGGCGGGTCACGGATAAAAAAACAGGCGAGATTTTACCGGGCGTCAACATACTGGTAATGGGAACCTACAAAGGGGCTGTTTCCGATATGGCGGGTAGTTTTGAGATTAAAGGATTAACCCCCGGCGACTATGATCTCAAGGCGTCCATCATCGGCTATACGGTACAGATGCGTACGGGCATCCACGTCGAGGCCGAAAAGACGGTTCGCGTAAATTTTGAACTGGAACCCACGGTATTGGCGCTCGGCCAATCCGTTGAAATCATCGGCGAGAAACCCCTCTTTGAGACCGATATCACCGCCTCGCAACAGCATTTGTCGTCGGAGGAAATCAAGCAAAAAGTTGTGGAGAGCGTAAACGATATCGTCGGCGAACAGCTTGGTGTGGTGGTCCAGGATAACAAAATTCATATTCGCGGTGGCCGCGCCGACGAAAGCCTTTATATTATCGATGGCCAATCGGTGAAGGATCCGCTTTCCGGATATTCAAATACCATTTTCATTAATGCGGCGGCTATCAAGGATCTCAAAGTGATCACCGGCGGCTTTGATGCCGAATACGGACAAGCCATGTCGGGCGTTGTAGACATTGCGACCAAAGAAGGGCAGGAAAAATTCGTCGGCAGTTTGTCTGTTAAATCGGACAACTGGCTGGGGAATATGGTGCGGAGTTATAATACCGACATTTTTCAATTCAATCTGGGTGGCTCCGAGCCTATTACAAGTTATTTATTAAACGGCATCGGGGTCAAGTTTCCGGGAAAGATGACTTTTTTCCTCAGCGGCTACGGTTATTTGAGCGACACGTATCTGCCGCATGCAAACAAGTTATATCCATCAAAAGCTTTCTATCAAAAATTTGCACAACGCGAAGAAAATGACTGGCATATCATGGGTAAATTGGCCTGGATTATGAAAGCGGGCAAAAAACTTGTTTTTTCTTATGATCGATCTTTAAATATCAATCAAGGCTATTTTATGCCGGTGGTCACCGATACGCGCGGATACCCCTATGAATATGAAAAAATGCTCGATAATTATAATACTCTGACAAAAGAAGGCATCCTCAGCACTTTGCAGTGGATTCATACCCTTAATAATAGAACATTTTATAAGGTTAGTTTGTCGCGATTTTTCACCAGTCTGCATTCGGCTGTTCAAAACAAACACTGGACCGACTACCGGCAGCAGCTGGATCTTGAACCCGTGTATTATATACCCGATTTCCAGGGAAATATTCAAACCCGTTTCGGCGATGGCTTCTGGGATACGGGTGATGCGGAAAGCTGGTATGACTATTATAGTGATAACTATAGCTTAAAGGCGGATATCACGACGCAACCGAACGACAAACACTCCATCAAGGGAGGACTGGAAGCGCGCTATACGGAAATGCAGGTGGTGGATATTAATGCCCCTTATTTTGGAGAAACCGGATTGGGCCGTAATCACGATTATTTTCGAGTTTATCCCAATGATGGCGCCATTTACATTCAAGACCGAATCACCTATGATGGCATGATCGTAAACATTGGTTTGCGATATGACTATTGGTTCCCGGGGAAATACGTTGATGACGCCATCAATGATCCTGAGACGGTCATTATCCCGGATGCTGCTCGTAAAAAATACAAGCAGGAGACCTTTGAGGTATTCGGTTTGCGTGGTAAGGGTCACCTGAGTCCGCGCTTGGGCATTTCGCATCCGGTAACCGACAACGATGTGCTTTATCTGCATTACGGCCATTTTTCCCAGCAACCGAAGGGGCAGTATGTTTATGCCAAATTACGCTCCACTTCGGAGGCCACTTATCAGTTATTTGGCAACCCAAATTTAAAGCCGACCACCACGGTTGCGTATGAACTGGGTATAAAGCATCGTTTCAACGCCAACCAGACTCTGGAGATCAAAGCCTACTACAAGGATATGTTCGACTATCCTACGGCGACCAGCGTGAGAAAATTTAGCCCGCGTTATGGTAATATCAGTTATTTTATGTACGTGAACATGGATTATGCCCGATCGCGAGGGATTGAAATGCGGTTTCGGCGCCGGTATTCCAAGTATCTGAGCGGCAATATTGATTTCACCTATGCCCTGGCAACCGGTAAAAGTTCCACTCCCAATACCAATCTGCTGGTGGTGGCCGGGCGTGTGAGCGAAAAGCCCTTGCGAGAAAGCCGGTTGCGCTGGGATCGGCCCTACCGCTTATCGACGGATATTTATTTTGATATGCCTGAAGGAGCAAACGTCCGGCTGTTCGGCATACGGTTGCCGGAGCGCTGGGGATTGACCGTTCGATGGGAACTGGAATCCGGCAAACGCTATCAGCGCCTCATCGATGTGGCCAACAATATATATGAAAAGGATGAAAACGGCAGCCTGTCGGATCCGTGGATGCGCCTGGATTTTAAATGGTACAAAGAGTTTTCGGTCGCAAATATCCGTTGCGCCTTATTTGTTGAGGCGGAGAATGTTCTCAATACTAAAATTCCCCGCATCATAAATCCCGTAACGGGTCGACCCTATGAACCGGGGGATGTTATTCCTGTTACCTGGCAGGATGATCCGAGGGATCTGCCGCCGGACAATCCGGCGCGTTACGATTGGCCGCGACGCGTCATGACCGGTTTGGAAATGCGGCTTAACTGAAATGTGGGCAAGAATTAAGTGCCAAATGTTTGAATCAAAACAATTTATAAATCGGAAACAGCTGTGCTGCAAAAGATAAGTTACTTAGGTGTCATTTTTTTGCTGTGGGTCAATATGGTAACGGCGCAGACTCTTCTGCCGCGGCTTGGCGAGCAGCGTGCGGGCACGGCTGCCGTCACCTTTTTAAAAATCGGCGTGGGAGCGCGTGCCGTTGCCATGGGGGGCCCTTATGTGGCGATGGCCAATGACGGTTCGGCTACCTATTGGAATCCGGCGGGATTGGTGCAAATCGGCAAGAATGAACTGGTGCTTTCGCATCTCGATTGGCTCGTCGACATTGATTTTGAATATCTGGGTTATGTACATCAAGTCTCCAATCGCATAGGCATCGGCGCATTCATCGGCTATTTGCACCTATCGGATATGCCGGTCACAACAGAATATTATCCTTATGGCAATGGTGAATATTTCAGCTATAACGATATGGTGACGGGCGTTTCGGCGGCAATTAAAATGACGGATCGTTTTTCCTTTGGTGTTACGGTTAAGTATGTAAATGAAAGTCTTGCGGATTTGCGCATGGACGGCCTGATGCTGGATTTCGGAACCTATTATTGGACTGGTTATAAATCATTGCGCCTGGCTGCGGCCATGCGCAATTTCGGCAACGATTTGCAGCCGGACGGAACCTATTTGCGGCGTAAAGCGGCGGGCTATTCCGAGACTTCTTATCAATCGTTTTCACCCCCCACTCTTTTTACGCTGGGCGCAGCTATGGACATTTACAGGCATAAAAAACATCTATTCATCGCCTCCATGCAAATGAATCATCCAATGGACGATCAGGAAAATTTCGTTTTTGGCGCTGAATACGGATTTCGCAATCTCGTCTATCTGCGCGGCGGCTATCGTGCCAATATAGATGAGAACAGATTGACATTCGGGGCGGGTGCGATATTCAAGGTGTATGGCAAACGTTTGAAACTGGATTACGCTTATGCCGATTTTACCCATTTGACCATGACGCAACAATTTACTTTTAGCTTTGAATTCTGATGAGACGACGCGCTATTCAAATACTGTGCATGCTTTTTCTCGGTGGAGCTTTTTATTGCAACTATGATAAAATGCCCCTTCCATCCCCAAAGACGCCGGCCACTTCTTTCGGGGCCAACGACACCAGTTATGTGGAACTCAATCCGATTTGGGATCAAAGCATACTTGGAGCGGCATTAAATGCCCCCGGCGATATCATCATGGGCCCGGATGGCGTCATTTTTCTCGCGAATACCGGAAATGATCAAATTCTGGCGTTATCAAGAGCCGGTCATCTGCTCACCGACCATGGACTTGGTGGCATCGGTCCTCTTCCCCATCCGAATGGGCTGGCTATGGACAGTAAGCTTGACCTGCTCATCGTCAATGGAGGGCATACAATTTATTGCTGGAATCAATACCTCAATTTTGTTACAATTGATTCTGTCGCAGTCGTCGGTGTTTATTTCGATTCAGCCGGAAAAGATACCGTGCATTTAAGTTTCCAACAGCTAAATGACCGGCGTCAACAACAGGACATCCCAATTCCGGAACTGCTTTATTATATTTTCGAAAAGAACGATGAAACGGCTGAAGCAGCGCAAAAGCTATATGTCTTTTATGAACATGACGATCAAACGGCATCCTTCAATGGTGTGGCTGCCGGCAAGTATGGTTCCGAATGGATATATGCAACGGATTTGGCGCTGGATAAAATCATCCGCTTGCAGTATGCAGCAGATATGGCCATAAAAACAACGGACGGACAAATATGTCTGCGTTATATCGGAATCTATAATAAAGATATCGCCAATTATGGGTCCGGTTCCGGCACCGTCGATGATCCATGGACGATCATCACCGATCGCGATGAGAATATCTATTTCACTCAGCTGGGCGGAAATTTTAAAGTGCAAAAACTTGCCGCCCAAACGTATATACCCAAATATGTCCTTTATCAACACGATATCATGGATTTAGGTCGTTTCGTCGCGCCTTATGATGTTGCCCTGGATGATGCTGAAAATATATTTGTACTTGACACCGGGGTCGGATCTGTTTTTAAATTTGCCAATTCCGGTTCCATCGCGGGTGAATTATTGCCCTTGGGATCAAAGGGTCTGGCAGTCGCCAGATTCAAGGATGCTAAGGGGATCATGGCGCAGGATCAGATTGTATATGTTGTGGAAAGTGGCGAAAATTGTATACGACGATTTCAATATTCAGTGTCCGATGCAGATTTACCCGATGATAACAAAACACCATGACCTCATCGTTGGAAGATTTGGATTCCGCGGAAAATAAAATATTTAGAGTATTGTTTGCACGCCGTTTTAGCCGTGATCAGTTGCGGATTGAATGGGAATGCCGGATGCTGGGAATTCCTTCCGATATGAACCGGGCGGTAAATCAACATTGGGCTTTAACATCCGGATATCATAACGGCCGATTAGCACGCCTGGACAAATGGCTGATTGATGATAATACTGTTACTCTTTTCCTGCGTCCGACAGAATATAAAATACTGCTCTATTCCAACCGGCATATATCGGATATTAAACGGCGATGGGGGGAACGTTTTCTCTCCAAAGCTCTGGGTATCAGCGCGGTTGTCATCACTCAGGACGAAAAAATTTTACTCATGCAGCGTAGCGCAAATGTGGGAGAATATGACGGTTGTTATGATGTCTTCGGCGGTCACATCGAGTGTTTTTTAAATCGTAAAAGCCCCGATGTTTTTTTAGCCATGGAAAAAGAGCTGGAAGAGGAATTAGCCATTCCCGCGCCGATGGTTAAAATAGAGGGTTTTGGATTAATAGAAGCTTGTGAACATCAAAAGCCCGAATTATTATTTGCCGCCTATGCCGGTCTTGACCATGAGGCGATTCTGTCGACAGCCAAAGCCGCTCCGGATCGTTTTGAGTACAATCATATTTTTGTAATTGAAAACAAGTTTGACGATATCCACCATTTTCTACGTAATAATATTCACCAAACAAGCCCTTCTGCATACGGATGTTTATCCGTTTATAAAATGCAACTGATGAAGGGGCAGGAGAGTTAACATGCAGGAAAGCAGTGAGCAACCGGATGGAACACAAAAAATGAGTGCGGAGAAAGCTGTTAAGGGCTATGTATTTCCGAACATTAACCGTGTTGCCATAGCCGGTGTATTGGTGCAGGATCCCCCGCTACGATACACCACACGAGGCGTTCCAGTGACCAATTTTGTCATTATTACAGATCCCGAAGAATGTGGGGATAGCCTGGAGGGAATGGAGCGGCTAAAGTGTTATATTAGTGTTGTGGTATGGGCTCAGCAAGCGGTTCAATGCAATAAATATTTGCGCAAGGGTAATCCTGTTCTGATTATCGGCGAACTGCAGTCCATGCCCAATTTTGAGCCGGATCGCAATTATTTCCCCATTCAGATAAATGCGCAATGGATACAATATTTGGAGCGTGGAGGCGGAGCGGCAGTCAATACGATATTTGAGAAAGAAGATAACGAAAGTTGAGCCGTAGTTGCATCAGTATCCCAGCACACTGCCTCTTCCGGCGTGGCGTTCCAGTTTAATATCGCGTAACATGGGGGCTTTGACGTTGATACGAAAATAGACGCGTTTCCCGGCTCCCGATGGAACCCAATCCACTTGCGCCTCCCAGCAATGTAGATCACGATAAATAGTAAAACGGTGGTAGCTGATTTTTTGCTTCTCAAGATCATAGTGGCCGCTATAACCGATGCGCCACCGTGGCGTGAGTTGGAGCTCCGCGCCGGAAATGTCGAGATAATATCGTTTGGTCGGGTTATTTGGGTCACGACTTTTATCGAGATAAAAATTAAAAGTCAGATTAACGCGCCAGGGTATATTCAGCCCCTTAAAGGCGCGTTCATCCACAAAACGATCTCCTTTTCGTGAGAAGGCATCCTCAAGAACCGTTTGGTCTTCATCTTGAGTTAGGGTATCTGCAGGAGCCCCATTCAATTCTTCTTCCGACTTTTTAGCTGTTTCCGTTTGATCTTTTTTGCCTTGAAGGCGCAGAGAAAAATTGAGGTTAAATGTGGTCAAACGTAGAAAATCGCCTTTTTGCCATCCACCGGCATCAAAGAGGTAGCGATGGATGCGGGTGCGGGTGTCCGGATCCCAGGCATAAAAAGAGTGATTGGTACCGGCACTCAGACTGAAGAAACGCGCCGGATTGGCCTGCCAGCTGGTCCTCAGGTCGGACAATCGATACTGTTCGGCCTGAAAATTATAACCGGTGCTTAAATCCATTGTAAAGAGATCCGTCTTTTTCACTTTTTCTGCGCTTCCCCGTTTCATCTGAAACAGATTACGGAGACTGACATTGATCATTTTACTGCCCCCGGCATAGGTGCTGCCGCCAAAACGATCTTTTTTATAAAATTGTCCCAGGGTATCTTGGACCTCCTCAAAGTAGCCCCAGACGTCATCGGAGAAATCGGGTCGATAATTAAACGAGATGGAGGGCGTGATGACATGGCGGATGGCCTGAATGTCCCCTATTTTCGGCGTAAACAGGCCATAGATTTTTGTGTTTGCAGAAGCGCTATAGGAAAAAGTATGGCGAGCAGCAAAGCCATACGATTTTTTGCTCTTGATCTGATTGGTTGGCGTATCGAGGTAGTAATCATAAGACTTGTCGAACCAATCCTCCTGAAAATCTAGATAATGATTTACAGCCAAAAAGCCGAAATATTTTTTCGGGCTCGTTAAAGAGAGGTTTATATTATGATTCATCTGCAAATTACTATCCACTTGTTTGGATGTATCGGTTGCGGATCGCTGCAGATATTCACGACGCGAATTGGTGAGATTCGAGCTGTATGAGAAATAGAAATAGTGATACCATTTATCCTCTTTCCGTATTGAGCGGCTTTGTGCGGATCTTTTTCTGTCGCGGGAAGGTTTGAATATCTGTGTTTGACTCTTACGAAAAGAGAGTTGTGGGAAAGTAGTCTGGGTAGTATTCTCCTGTAAGTCACGAACCTGCGATGCGTTGATGCTGAGGCTCAGTTTTTGTTCCGGCCAGGATTTTGAAAAAGTGGCATTTGAACGCAACTCCCGTGTCAGCCTGTTATACAGATTGATACTCAGATCGCGATAGAAACTGTTATCACTTACAAAGTAGCCGTTTACCGAAAGTTTTGCCGTGGGATCGATCTCCTGATTATGGCGTATGTTTAAATCCCATCTTCGCGCCTGATACCCGGAGGAAAAATTTTTACGCGTCAGCGAGCCCGATAGCCTGCCGTTTAGCAGATAGCGCACGGCGTAATTCACGCCGCCTTTCAGGAGCCAGCCTGATTTTTCGAAAAAGTCAACCGTTGTGCGAACGTCGAAATAGTCGCTCGGCGCCCAGTAGTATCCCAGGTCTCTGAGATGCCGTCCTTCTCTGACGCTTTCGCCAAAGTGCGGGATGATGACGCCCGAATGGCGCCCTTTTTGTGTGGGGAAAAATGCGAAAGGCAATGCGGCAATCGGAATTTCGCCGATATACATGACGACGGGTTTGGCAATGACCCGTTCATTGATGATCATTTTCAGCCGGCGCGCTTCAAAATGGAAATGCGGAGCGGTATCCAGATCGCACGTCGTGAATCGAGAGTGGGAAACGTGAATCACTTTTTTATCGACCATCTTGATCTGACGGCCCAGATAA
>JAFGSU010000087.1 GCA_016934435.1 Candidatus Zhuqueibacterota bacterium
CGGCGGCGAAATGGCCTGGCCGCTGGTCATCGCTGGTATGCTCTTCGCCATTGCGCTCATTCTGCTCAACGCGCCGTCGCCCATGTTGATTTCAGTCGGCATGTATCTGCCGTTCACCACTACCTCCGCCATCTTTATCGGTGGGGTGATAAAATGGATTCTGGACAAAATGTCGGAAAGACGTATCAAAGATGAATCCCAGAAAAATATGATCGAAAATACCGGTTTATTGCTTGCCTCCGGGCTGGTGGCCGGTGAAGCCCTGACCGGTATCCTGTTTGCGGGTTTATATGCCAGCGACATCAGTTTGCGTACGCTGTTAGGTTTCAGCGAGACGTTCGAAGGATTCTGGATGCTGGGTGTCCTGGTGTTGTTGGGACTCGGATATTATCTGATCCGCACGCCTCTCAAACGGCTGGCACAGGTAAAATAATATTTTGAACAAAGGTCAAGCAAAGAGCCACCTACCGGCTGCGGAGAATTTACTTGATTTCACGCCGCAGCCGGCTGTTCCCTGGGAAACGCAGGAAAACGGGTTGATCGCGCTGAAATGGCCGCGCGTCGGCAATAAATATCTTCAAACCCTCCTGCTGCCGCGCCTGAAGCATCCATACATGCTGATTCATCTGGACGGTTATGGAACCAGCGTCTGGCGTCAGATGGACGGGCGCAAAACAGTCGGTGAGATCGGTGCGTCTCTCAGAGAGGAATTTGGAGATTCGGTTGAACCGGTCTTTGAGCGGTTGGGTTTGTTTATCAATTTGCTGGCGCGGCGAAAATTCATCACACTTGCCAGAATAAGGACGAATCCGCAATGAACAAACAGAACACATATGTAGTCACCACGACATTAGCCGGATAGTGTTTTGGGGGTCGTCTATGAACAAGTTACAACGAGCGGCACAACTGATCATGCAGCGCAGTTTTGAACTGCAGAAAAACGAAACAGTGCTCATCATCGCTGATGATCCATATCTGGATTTAGCGCAAATCTTATTTTCAGTCGCATTGAAACGCACCCGGCATGTTCATCTTCTGCAGGTGGACAGCCAATATTTGCAAAAAAAACATATTTGCGCATCCGTGGCGAACATGATGCGGGAAATGAATGTCATTATCGCGCTGACCACTGTTTCCATATCGCATACGCCGGCTCGGCGCGAAGCCAACCGGGCCGGGGCGCGCATCGTCACCATGCCCGCTATCACCAACAACACCTTTGCGCGCATCGCTGATATGGACTTGGCCAGAATCAGCCGCCTGAGTCGAAAACTTGCCGATATTCTGACCATCGCCAAGGAGATTCGCGTTACGGCGCCGAACGGCACCAATCTGTATCTATCCGCGGCGCACTGCAAAGGATATGCCGATACCGGATTGGTTAATGTGCCCGGCTCCTTCTGCAACCTGCCCTGCGGCGAAGCCTGTCTGGCTCCGGAAGCGGGAAAAACCGAAGGTGAATGGATTGTGGACAGCGGCATGGGCGTGACCCCGGAAGATCCGGACCGGCTAATTATCAGCGTGCGCGATGGACGGGCTGCGCGCATCCTCGGCAGCGAGAGCGCACAACGCTTGCGCCGCCGGCTGACGCTGCATGGGCCGGCGGCCAGACATATTGCGGAATTCGGCATCGGCACCAACCATTCCGCCCGTATCAGCGGCTACGCGCTGGAAGACGAAAAAGTGCTGGGTACCGTGCACATGGCTCTGGGCAACGACGTCTCCTTCGGCGGTCATAATGACGTACCCATCCATCTCGACGCCGTCGTCTACAAAGCAACGGTCGTCATCGACGGCCGTAAAATATTGGACAACGGCAAATTGATTTATCAATGAGGTAACAGACAGGAAACCGTATGCGTATTTATATCTCCGCCGATATGGAGGGCGTTAACGGCGTCGTCCTGCGGGAACACATCGATCCGTCCTGCAAGGAATATGATATCGCCCGGCAATGGATGACGGCCGAAGTGAATGCCGCCGTCGAAGGCGCGGTGGCTGCCGGAGCCACAGACGTTGTGGTAAACGACTCGCACCATCACATGGCCAATCTGCTCGTCGACAAACTGCATCCGGCCGCGAGACTGGTCTGCGGACCGGGCAAGCCTTTTTCCATGGTTCAGGACCTGGATGACTCGTTTGCCGCGGCTTTTTTCATCGGTTATCACGCCAAATTCGGCACCCCCACCGCCGTCCAGGACCATATTTTCGCCTACTCACAATACCATGGCGTATGGATCAATACCATCGCCGTCGGCGAACTGGGATTAAACGCGGGCATGGCCGGGCATTTCGGTGTTCCCGTAGCGCTGGTCAGCGGCGATAAAGCGGTCTGTGAGGAAGCCAGAGCCTTAAATAAAAAAATCCATACCGTTGCCGTTAAAGAGGGCCGCGGCCGCCACAATGCCCTGTGCTATCCATTTACGCAAACCGTGGCCGCGATTCGAGCCGAAAGCGAAAAAGCGGCAAGAAATGCAAAAACCATCGCACCCGTCCGGTTCGATCCACCACTGATCCTGAAAGTGCAATTCCAGAAAGTGGAATTAGCGGATTATGCCTCCCTGCTGCCGTCAAGTAAGCGGATGGATGCCTTTACCCTGTGCTGTGAAGTTGATGATTACGCGCAATTATACCGTAGCTTTCTCGCCTTCACCAAACTGGGAAGGGTGTGATTATGGGCGGATTTTTTGGCGTCGTAAGCAAGGAATCGTGCGTCGATGATCTTTTTTATGGCACCGATTATCACTCCCATCTCGGCACCCATCGCGGCGGCCTCGCAACCTTTGCCGAAGATCATTTTTTTCGTTTCATTCATAATATCGAAAACGCGCAATTCCGCAGCAAATTCGAAAACGATGTCGTTCATCTGCGCGGCAGGCTGGGCATCGGTTGCATCAGTGATACCGACGACCAGCCGCTGATCATCAGTTCCCATCTGGGTCGATACGCCATTGTAACCGTCGGCAAAATTAACAACCTCAACCACCTGGTGCAACAGGCGTTTCAAACCCAGCACACCCACTTTTCCGAGATGAGCGACGGCACCATCAATCCGACCGAACTGATTGCCACCCTCATCAGTCGCGGCAAGACCTTTGTCGAAGGCATTCAGCTGGCGCAAACAGCCATCAATGGATCGTGTTCGATCCTGATCCTCACCAAAGATGGCATCTGGGCGGCTCGGGACCGTTTCGGCCGTACGCCGGTGCTGTTAGGCTTTAAAGACGGCGCGTGGTGCGCCACCATGGAAACCTGCGCCCTGCCCAACCTGGGATTTTTCAGCCAGTATGAATTGGGACCGGGTGAGATCGCCTTCATCACCGCCGAGGGCATGGAGCAAAAATGCAAACCCACGGATACCTTGCGCATCTGTGCGTTTTTGTATATTTACTACGGCTATCCCGCCTCCGAATATGAAGGCATCAATGTAGAATGGTCGCGCAATCGCTGCGGCGCGGCTCTGGCACGTAACGATGAGGTGGAAGTGGACATGATCTCCGGTATTCCCGATTCGGGCAGCGCCCACGCCATCGGTTATGCCAATGAATCAAAAAGACCCCTGACGCGGCCGTTCGTCAAATATACGCCGACGTGGCCGCGCAGCTTTATGCCGCAGCAACAGACCACCCGCGACCTGGTAGCGCGCATGAAATTGATTCCCATCCGCACGCTCATTGAAGGCAAACGATTGCTGTTCTGTGAGGATTCCATCGTGCGCGGCACCCAGCTGCGCGAAACCATCAAACGGCTATATGAATACGGCGCCATGGAAGTGCACATGCGACCGGCCTGTCCCCCGCTGGTCTACAGCTGTCCCTTCCTCAATTTTTCGCGCTCGAAATCGGAGCTCGACCTCGCCGCCCGTCGCGCGATTTATGAGCTCACCGGCCAGCACGAGCTCGACTTTACCCCCTATACCGACCATCAGACCGATGAGTATAAGGCCATGGTGGACCGCATCCGTCTGCACCTCAATCTTAGCACGTTGAGATATCAAAAACTGGCCGACATGATCGATGCCATCAGCCTGCCCAAGGAAAAAATCTGCACCTATTGCTGGGATGGACAGGGCTGATATAGTTTTTGCCGAATTGACATTTGCGAGTACAACCGGGCGGATCTGGTGAATTGAGCGATCTGCCATTCCTGGGGCTAACTTGATAGTATTTCAAAAACCTGTTATTGCGAGTTAAGCATGGCAAAACTGCCATTATTCACACAAGGACTAAAAAAAGATTGTCATTGCGAATCCGCCGTAGGCGGATGAAGCAATCTCCGCCATAAGCTGACTATCTCTATCCAATGCCCTTTCAGCGGAGATCGCCACGGTCCATGGCAGATATCGGACTTGTATCTTTGTTCTCCGCTTCTAATAACAGCGTAGACCGCCACGCTCCAGCAAAGCCAATCTGAGAATTGATGCTCGATTGCTCCGCTCGCGATGACATTCTTTTTTTTGTTATTGCGTGAATAATGACATGATTGCCTTATCCAACTCGCGATGTCTTAATCGTTTCACCTCTCGGCATGCTCCGATATCACCAAATCTCCCTTAAAATTCGATTGACTTTTACACAAGTATTGACTAACATAATAGAGTATGATTTTCCTGCTCTCAAAAAGTATCAAGAAGGTTAAATGAGATTTGCATCCTCGCATAGGATGCCCTGCAAAACCGCGATCATTACTTTCATTCTCACCTTGTTCAGCGCGTTTCAGGGCGTCGCCCATATCGTGTATGTAGAGGTTCCGCGCCAAACCGTTCATGCCAACCACATCCTTCTCAACAGCGACACACAGGCGCTCTTGCAACAGGCTACCGATGCAGCCATCCGACGCCTGCAACAGACCGCCTGCGCGCCAAAGGAAGAACTGGAAAAGATAGACCTCCTCATCGTCTATACAGTCAACGGCGAACCCCTTCTTCCCGATCTGAAAAATGCACAGCAAGCGCTACGGCAGGGTAAAGAAACAGCCGGCAACGAACTTTCCTTTACCTTTAACTCGCCCGACTATCCCTGGTCGCCATTGGATCTGGATTCTCTGCAAGCTTTAATCAATCTGTTTTATCCCATAGCCAGGTCGGTTTACGGAGAGCCGGCCTTTAACATAACCATCAACATAAAAAAGAATCCCAATATCAGTTCGCATGCCCTCTATAATCCATCCAGAAACGAGATGACCATTAAAATCCCGGAAGGTGGCGCCATCGAAAATTATCGAGACGCCATCGTGCACGAGATGATACACGCCTTTCATGATGACCTGATCATCGGCTTATCGGGCAGTTTTGAGGAAGGCATGACCCGAGCGGCTGAAGTCGCGGTTTTCAACCGCAGCGGCTATCATCATTGGGATAAACACCATCAATATACCTACGATGTCTACTATGAAGGTCTCAACAAGCCCGCCATCGCCAGCAAAGACGGCAATTTTTATGGGGGTATAAATCCATTTTTGCGTTATCAATTAGCGGGATACGCCTGGGCAAAATTGATTATCGAAGATCCAACGTTTTTTGCATCTTTCAATCAACAATACTACCTGCAGGCGATACAGGAACCTTTTGTCCGTTCTTCAGAGAGCAGACTGAAGGATATCGTCCGCGCCTTAAAACCGCAAGTGGAAGGTCTGCCCTACGACATCTGGTACGACCGCCAGCATATTTTCAATACCAATCCCGCCGTCGGTTACCAGCTCTTCACCCGCACCAATCAATACACCGTCGATTATTTTTTGCGCAACTCCTTCGGAGGTGAGACCGGAATAGCAAATACGGAAATAGATTGGGAAATAGTCGACTGCCATGATCAGTATTTAGACGGCGGTAGTGGTCTGACGACCAATATGGGATTAATCCATTTTGGTCCTGACATTCCAGCCGGTTATGCCGGGCGATTAAAAATCGTGGTTTCCGTCGACACTCCGCAAGGCGCCATGGTCGACGTCTCTTATCGAGACAGCAACAAAGATATATACGGCGACGGTTATGGCATATTCGGCATCGTGCAAGGCGGAAACAGCGGTCACCTCAAGATAACGCCGGCAGATTCTGCATTATCCATCACCTCAGAGCCTTTAACCAACGGCCAGTTTATGTTTCCCGCATACAAAGAGGTCAGCGGCACTTTTACCCTGACCAGCGACAACGCCAACGGACAGGTGATAGAAAAAGTAATCACCAAAGACGCAAGCAGCTATTTTGTTCATCTGAAGCCTAATAAACCGCCGAAAGCAGAAGCGAACGGCCCTTACAAGGGTCTGACCGGTACGCCCCTGACATTTGATGCTTCCGGGTCATCCGATCCGGATGGCGATTCGCTGGTCTTTATATGGGACTTTGGCGACGGCTCTGCCGCGGAGGGTAAGGTTGCCTCCCACACTTACACCATCAGTGGATCCTATCCGATTATCTTAACTGCTACAGATATCCACGGCAGCAGCCATGCGGACACCTCATCGGCGATGATCGGCTTTCACACCTTCGGTTTGGAGAATGACGATGGTGGTGATGTATTCGGAGATGACTGGTGCAAACGGACCATCTTTCCCTATCTTGAGCGGGCGGTGCAGGTAGAAGGAAAAATCAGAATCCATTTCAAAGCCAGAATCACAAGAGTCAAGACTCACAGTTACGACCTCTTCGGCGTCTTTGTCTATGTCAATGGCATCGGCGGTTTTTATGGTACCCAGAACCTGTGGCAGCCGACTAAAGTTGAAGGGGCCGAGTACCGGTGGTATTCTCTCACACTGCCTACTGATTTGAACGGCGATGGATTTGTGGACTGGACGACCGGGCCTAATATAGTCTCTATCACAAATTGGTCGGGTTATAACGAACAACTTCCGGGAGAAACAGGCGTCGATGTCATCGCTCTGCATTCGGCGCCGGTCGCTGATGCCGGCGGACCGTACAGCGGTCAAAACGGCGAGCCTCTCCTGTTCGACGGTTCCGCTTCTTCTGCCTGTTTCGACGACGATTTATCTTTCATCTGGGATTTCGGCGACAGCGTCATCATGACCAGCGCCATGGCCGAACATGTCTACGCCAAACCCGGAATGTATCATGTAATCCTGACGGTAAATGACGGGGTAGAAACGCACGCGGATACCACCGAGGCCCTCATTGGCTTTCGTTCCTTCGGTTCGGAAGACGATGACTGCCTCGACGTTTGCGGTGACGACTGGGCCGACCGCACAATATATCCCTTTCTGCCCTCCGCACCGCAAGCGCACGAACTCTTTCAGATTCATTTCAGAGCCAGAATAACAGAGAAAAAAATTTCCGACTATGATTATGCCGGCCAGTTCGTCTATGTCAATGATATCGGCGGCTTCCACGGCGATCTGAACACCTGGCAACCAGTGCGAATCACCGATTCAACTTTTCATTGGTACGTCTTTTCCCTGCCAGCTGATGTGAACAAGGACGGAACCATCGACTGGCTCGAGGG
Source organism: Candidatus Zhuqueibacterota bacterium (assembly GCA_016934435.1). Lineage (GTDB taxonomy): Bacteria > Zhuqueibacterota > Zhuqueibacteria > Residuimicrobiales > Residuimicrobiaceae > JAFGSU01. The sequence continues at coordinate 7,455 of JAFGSU010000087.1, forward strand.
CACCAACATACTCCGCATCGTCAACTGGTCGGGATATAATAACATCAATCCCGGCCGAACCGGCGTGGACGTGATCCATTTCACCCGGCCGCCCGTTGCCTACAGCGGTGGGCCATATTATGGTTTTAAAGACCGGCCACTGGAATTGGATGCCTCCGATTCTTATGACGCCGACGGAGATTCGATGTATTTTACCTGGGATTTTAGCGATGGCGGTTCCGCATCGGGCATCAATGCCACGCACACCTTTTCCGATACCGGGCGATTCCTCGTCATCCTGACGGTGAACGATGACCGGCGCGGAGAAGATGCCGACACCACTTCGGCGACCATTCAGATTATGACCGGTGTCCATGATGAAAAATTACCGACCCCCTTTGCTGTCGGGCAAAATTATCCCAATCCATTCAACAGCGCGACTACTTTCTGTTATCAACTACCCCAACCGTTGCGGGTGGAAATAATGGTTTACAACATCTCAGGCAAACGGGTGAGGCGGTTGGAAGAAGCCTTTCAGCCGCCGGGGAGGTATACCATCGTCTGGAACGGCGCGGACGATCAGGGCCGACCGGTTGCCTCCGGCGTTTATATCCTCCGGGTGCGGGCGGGTGCATTTGCAGCGCAGAAAAAGGTATTGCTGATGCGGTGAAAAAGCATATCCGAGCGAACACGATGCTGAAAACGTGTGAAAACGGATAGATCCCGGGGAGTACCGCACATTTTACGCTAATTTGTGATTTCTCATTCCAATATTGTCGCGGCATTTATGCGGCATTTAGGGGCGAGTGGTTTTTACTTTAAAGGTTATATTTCCGATCGTTCCTAAAAAATCCCGGGGTAAATTAGCAAGTTGTAAAAAAATATTGACACGGTTCAGGTCGGTCATCGGATTTTCCAGTCCGCCAAAAAAACGGCGGACTACAAAGCCCGCCAAAAAAAACGTCGGGCTGGAAAGCCAGCTCAAAAAAAAAGGCGGGCTGGAAAGCCCGCCCAAAAATGGCGGGCTGGAAAGTCCACCCAAAAAAAAAATAAAAAACGGCGGGCTGGAAAGCCCGCCGTCCGATTGGAACGCGGGCTTTCCGGCCCGCTGATCGCACACACGAATTTACTCAATCCGGTCCAATTCTGCCACCGGCCCTGCGCAACTGAGCAATCACTCAGATCGCTTAACACTTTCAAACAGCGAATAGACGCACGGAATAACCACCAGCGTGAGAAACGTCGAAGTCGCCAGTCCGCCCAGCACTACCGCGCCCAGCGGCGCCAGCGCTTCGCCACCTTCTCCCAGACCCAGAGCGATGGGCAGCATGCCGAAGATAGTAGTGAGTGAAGTGATGAAAATAGGCCTAAGCCGCGTGGCGCCGCCGTTGATGATGGCCTCCGTCTTGGCCTGGCCGCGCTGACGCAACTGCGAAATATAATCGATGAGCAGGATGCCGTTATTGACCACCACGCCCACCAACAAGATCATGCCCAGCAAGGCATTCATGCTCAAAGCCGCGCCGAACACCAGCAAACCTAAAAACACCCCGATGAGCGCCAGGGGGATGGTCAATGCGATGGTAAAAGGATGCAAAAATGAGTTGAACTGAGCGCCCATGACCACGTACACCAGAAAAATGGCGATCACCAGAGCTATCAACAAAGACCGGAAAGAGTCGGCAATAGCCCGGGATTGCCCGCCGTACGCGATTCGATAATCCCCCGGCAGGGATAACTTTGCAATCCCGGTCC
>JAFGSU010000088.1 GCA_016934435.1 Candidatus Zhuqueibacterota bacterium
AAGGGCGCCGCAAGCCATTGGTCCCTATAACCAGGCCGTTGTGGCAAACGGATTTATTTTTACGGCCGGACAACTCGGGCTGGATCCGGATAGCGGGGCGCTGGTTTCTGGAGGCATTCAGGAACAGACACGCCGGGCATTGCAAAATGTCCGGGCGGTTCTGCAAGCGGCCGGCAGCGATTTGACAATGGTGGTCAAAACAACGGTTTTTTTAGCTGATATGAACGATTTTTCCCAGATGAATTCGGTTTATAGTGAATTTTTCACCTCAGAACAGCCGGCGCGTTCCGCTGTTCAGGTGGCTCGCCTGCCAAAGGACGCTTTGGTGGAGGTCGAGGCTGTGGCGTTGCTTACAACGGATACGCCCTGAGGTCATGCACCCATGATCCGTCGTTACGTCCCCGCATTGTTCTTCTGGCTTTTTTTGTTTGCAATTTTGAACAGGGTATATAGCCAGGATACCACCGCTGTTAAAATTGTATCAGGCTCCGATAGCGTGATCGATTCCATCCGTATTGAAAAAAAATCACCGACGGGCGCTATGCTGCGCTCCATGGTTCTTCCGGGGTGGGGCCAATTCTATAATAACAAGCCCTGGAAGGCTTTGCTCGTGGCCGGAAGTGAAATCGGACTCACCGTTAATATCGTGTTACAGAACCAATGGGCTCAGGACGCTAAAACCGCCAACGACCGGGCGTTTTATGTCAATAATCGCAATCTGGCAATCTGGTATCTTGCAGCCCTGATATTGTACAGTATGGCTGATGCGTACGTCGATGCACATCTCTTTGATTTTGACGAAAGCCCAAACCTTTCCATATCACCCACGACGATTCATCGTCTTGAGGAAGGACATTTTGCCATGGGCATTCAATTGGTGTGCACGTTTTGATTAGCAGGTAGTCTATTAACTACGGAGGTATTTTTGCTCAGACGGAGAGGTAAGTGGGGATCCCAATTAGGTTTTATTCTGGCCGCCGCCGGATCGGCCGTAGGCCTCGGCAATATCTGGCGGTTTCCCTATATGACCGGAGAGAATGGCGGGGCTCCGTTCGTGTTTATCTACATCCTATGTGTCATCATCATCGGATTGCCCATTTTGCTGGCTGAATTGGCGATCGGCCGCCATACGGAGAAGAATCCGGTTGGCGCCTTCAAAAACCTGGCGCCGCGCAGTGGTTGGTTTCTAGTCGGATTGCTCGGGGTGGCGACCGGCATTGGTATTTTATCATATTATGCTGTCATTGCCGGATGGACGGTGGGTTACTTTTTCAAAACCGTGACGGGAGCGTTCTCTACCCAGCTTACCGCCGAAGACTCGAAAATAATTTTTGAAACCTTTGTCAGCAATCCGGGCCTGGTGATGCTCTGTCTTTTTGTCTTCATCGTTATGACGGCTTATGTAGTCAGGGGCGGTGTATCCAAAGGCATCGAGCGGTGGTCGAAAATACTGATGCCTACCCTCTTCATTATGCTGGTGTTACTGACGATTCGTTCCGTCACCCTGCCGGGCGCTGTCGATGGATTGCGTTTTTATTTGCAACCCGATTTCAGCGAAATCACGCTCACGACTTTTGCCAAAGCTCTCGGCCAGGCCATGTTTTCCATGAGTCTGGGCATGGGGGCGATGATCACGTATGGCAGTTATATCGGCAAAAAGGAAAGTCTTCCTTCCAGCGCTGCCTGGGTTTGTTTTTCGGATTTATCGGTGGCGTTGATTTCAGGTTTGATGATCTTTCCGGCGCTGTTTGCCATGAACATCAGCCCGGAGGAAGGCCCGGGACTGGTTTTTGTGGTATTGCCGACGATCTTTGCCCGCATACCCGGTGGTTTGTTCTTCGGCACGGGTTTTTTCCTGTTGTTATCCGTTGCCGCTCTGACCTCTACCATCTCGCTGCTGGAAGTGGTTGTGGCGTTTTTGGTAGACCAATATCGCTGGTCACGGACAAAGGCGGTCGTGAGCATGAGCGCCCTGGCTTTCTTCGTGGGCATCCCATCGGCGCTCTCGCTCGGCGCTTCAACGTGGTTAAGCAATATACCCTTCGTTAATAGAGGATTCCTGGATTTGTTTAATATCATTTTAGGCAATTATTCCCTGATTATCGGGTCCTTCCTGATCGCGTTGTTCGTCTCCTACAAGTGGGGTATCCGTGCGGTTGTTGCGGAAGTGAGGCGAGAGAATAATATCTTTTATTTCCGCAGAACATGGGCTTTTTTAATTCGCTACATAACGCCGATTGCAATCTTGGCAATTTTTGTGTATATTATGATCACAGGTAATTATTTTTAATAAAAATATTGGGTACGGTTGTGGATCGTGAACAAGCTTATCAACTGGCAAAATCGCGCTTTAGCAATAAAAATTTGTTCAAGCACGTACTGGCTGTTGAGGCGGTCATGCGTCGATTGGCGCGGCATTTTGGCGAATCGGAGGAAAAATGGGGCCTGACGGGTTTACTGCATGATCTGGATTATGAGGAGACAGCGCAGACTCCAGAAAAGCATACGCTCGTGACCGAGGTCCTATTGCAACCCTACGAATTGCCGGGTGAGATTATTCATGCCATCAAGTGCCATAACAACATGGCCGATCGCTCCAGTCTGATGGATCGCGCCCTCTATGCTGCGGACCCGATTACCGGTTTGATCGTCGCGGCTGCGTTGATGCATCCGGAAAAAAAATTAAAGTCCGTGAATCCAGAGTTTGTGTTACATCGTTTCAAGGAAAAAAGCTTTGCCAGAGGCGCCAACCGCGAACAGATCATGACTTGTACGGACATGGGCCTGACGCTTGAAGAATTTACTGCTTTTGCGCTGGAAGCCATGCAAGACATTGATAAAAATCTGGGACTGTAACATGCATCGAAGAACAGCCCTGGTGTTGCTGGTTCTTTTTTTTCCATGGGAGGATGCCTGCGCGAAAGCCGGCGCCGATAGTCTCCATCTCAACGTAACCATGCCGGCGCCAAAAGATCAATGGTTTGCCAGGGACAAGGCGGATCATTTCATGGTGAGCGCCTTTCTCACCGGCTGCGCTTATTATGCGGCGCAAAAGGAGGCGCGACTCTCCGAGTCGGCCGGGAAAAATTTTGCCGTCGGTTTTTCGTTGAGCCTTGGCATTTTTAAAGAGGTTTACGACGGATTGAGCGGTAAGGGCAACGCCAGTTTCAAGGATTTAGGCGCGGATGCCCTGGGCACCGGCCTGGGGTATCTCATGTGTACCATTGGGACAAAATAGGATCCGTTCGCGATGAATTTGTTTTTTTCTTATGTGTAAATTGAAACGAGAGGATAAAGCGCGCGCCAATTGTGCGGTTGCAGCCGTTTGCGGGGCTACGGAAGCGGCCCGTTTGGCATACCTTGCCCTGTACGCACAGCAGCATCGCGGCCAGGAGAGCGCCGGCATCGCCAGCAGCGATGGTTTCAGGATTCATCGCCATATCGGAAAAGGACTGGTAGCGGATGTATTTTCGGATCCGAATATATTTAAATATCTTCATGGCCATCTTGCCATCGGACACAATCGATATTCAACAACCGGCGCTTCGCGATTGATCAACGCACAACCGTTGCTGGTTAATTTTAAGGACGGGCCTTTTGCCATCGGGCATAATGGTAATTTAACCAATGCGCGCCGGTTGCGGCAACAGCTGGAAGATCAGGGATCCCTTTTTCAGACCAGCACCGACACAGAGGTGGTGCCGCACCTCATCGCCCGCTCGCGGGAAAAACGGCTTAGCGACCGTATGATGGATGCCATGAGTCAGTTGACCGGCGCTTATTCGCTGGTGATGATGGCCGGAGATCATATCTACGCGGCGCGCGATCCGCATGGATTCCGACCGTTGTGTCTGGGGAAAAAGGGCGACGCCTTTTTTGTCGCCTCGGAAACGTGCGCTCTGGACCTCATTCGCGCGGAACTTGTCCGCGATATTCAGCCCGGAGAATTGATTGAAATTAGCGGCGGCAAAGTTCAATCCTATATGTTCAGCAAGCCAGCACCCCGTCACGCCTGTATTTTTGAATTTATCTATTTTGCTCGCCCCGACAGCCGCATCTTTAATGAAAATGTCGACCGTGTGCGGCGCAAACTGGGTAAAATACTGGCGCTGGAAAGTCCGGTCGATGCCGATATTGTTATATCAGTCCCGGATTCCAGTAATACAGCAGCTCTCGGCTTTTCACGGCGTTCGAATATCAAATTTGAGTTAGGTTTGATCCGTAACCATTATGTGGGGCGTACTTTTATCCATCCACAACAGGATATGCGTGATTTCAGCGTTCGCGTTAAATTTAATACCGTAAAAGGCGTCCTCAACAATCGCAGGGTTGTAGTGGTGGAAGATTCCATCGTTCGCGGTACCACGCTGCGGCAATTGGTCCATCTGATAAAAGGGGCAGGTGCAGAACAAGTCCATGTCAGAGTGAGCTCGCCTCCCATTATCTCACCCTGTTATTATGGTATGGATTTTCCCAGCAAAGAAGAACTGATCGCCGCTCATCACAGTGTGGATGAAATCCAAAAATACCTCGAGTGCGACAGTCTGGCTTATCTGAGTATGGATGGATTGATGGAGGCTGTTTCACACGACGACGAAGGCTATTGCACAGCTTGTTTTAGTGGCGACTATCCAATACCCGTAGAAGCCAATTTTATCAAGCATCAACACGATTTGGATTAGGTGAAGACGAAATTACTCAAGAGCCTTGATTTCTTTTTTGTATTGCGTCCGACGCTCTTCTTTCCGGTCTGGACGGTTTCGCTGGCCGGCGTTTGGGCTCAATTACGATTTGCATCCGGAGAAACGGAACCTTATGCTCGACTCTCTGCGGGCTCATGGGATATCACCATATGGGTATCGCTTTTTTTGTTTACGCATATAATGGCCGCTTCTTTTTTATTAAATCAGATAGCGGATATTGAAAGTGATCGTGTCAACAACAAGCTTTACCTTATTGCCAGTGGTGCAATCACCATCCGGCAAGCATATCTGGAAACAGCCGTTCTGGTGATCTTGCCGCTTTTAGCATTGACCTGGATGAGGTGGCAACTATCTGTGGTCGCGGCTCTGGCATTTATGGTAACCGGCTGGGGCTACAGCTGTCGGCCGCTCATGCTGGAAAATAAACCCTGGGGCGGTTTGCTGACTAATATCATTGGAGCGCTGACTATATTTTGTTATGGTTGGATGACCATCGGCAGGCCCGAATTTCAGATGGTTTATCGGGCTTTTCCGTATTTGCTCGGAATTTTAGCGGTCTATTTTCTGACGACCATACCGGATATTCGTGGCGATGCTGCTGCAAATAAGATAACCATCGCCGTGCATTGCGGCGCTCAACGGGTCATTACCCTGGCGCTGGTCACGGATGTTTTGGCCATAATGGTCGCCGCTTTAATGCGCGATTGGGTGGTATTAGTACCGACTTTGTTGGTGTTACCGTTTTTCATCCAAACATTTCATCGGAAAACGACAGACGCTGCATTGCGCACCAATAAATTTGCCGCCCTGTTTCTCTCTCTTATGATGTGCGTTCGTTTCCCGGCGTATCTGATTATAATAGGTGTCCTTTTTTTATTTTGTAAATGGTATTATGCAGCTCGTTTTAATATTAAATACCCGAGCTTTAGTCTCTAAGTCGGC